>JBJKSH010000001.1:0-4800 GCA_046704255.1 Ignavibacteriaceae bacterium
TTTTTCCATCCCAATGAGCAGCGTTATAAATTGTATCAGGTGAAGTATAAATTTCACCAACTGCCCAGATATCGCTGTCGCTTACAATAGCAACATCCTTAAAATAGCTAGAGCCGCCCTGCCCGCCAAAGGTATACTCTTCCCACGTATAGCTGTTGCTTGTAGTATCCGGCGGCTGTGTTTTCTGCTTAGGCGCAGTTGGGCTGTGGCAGCTAAACCGGGTTAGTGTAAGCATTATTATTGCTATCAATACTATAAAGTAGAAACTTTTCATTAAAAGTTCTTTCTATTTTTTATAAAGTACTAAAGTTAAAAAGAAAGATAAAGGTTACTGAAGACTTTAAATTTCAAAATTGATTAACAATGCCAAAGTGAATTTTACCTTGTGCAAAAGTATCTCCCTGGCCAAGAGCATAGCTTACCCTTAATACTCCCAGCCCGGTTTCAATATTTAACCCAAGCCCGTATCCTATTCTAAAGCCTTCGTTCTTAGGAATTTTTAATACGGGATTTGCATCCTGTAAAAAATATCCGGTATCAAAGAATAAAAATCCGAAAGTTCTCCTTGTTAACAGCAGACGGTATTCGAGGTTTGTCCAGCCAATTGTATTCCCGTAAAATTGATCCTGGTTGTATCCCCTTAATGAGTTTGCGCCACCCAGCCTGTAAAGATCGCTTAATTCAAAATCGGCTCCTCTTAATTCCCTTCCGTGCAAACCCAAGGCAATTACCTGCCTTTGCAGCAGACTGTAATATCCATCCAGATCAATTGTAAAGCGTTGAAGATTAACATTTGTGGCCATGCCCGGAGTAATAAACTGCGCAGGTCCTTTAATTGTCTTTTTGCTAAAGCTGTAAGAATCCGCAAATAAAATTCCCCGTGTAGGCGAATACGGATCATCGCGGGTATCTATTGTTATATTTACTCCCGTCGTAATAGAAGACGAATTGAATGCAGTAAAAGTTAGATTAGTAAGCTGTGTAGGTATTACAACTTCCGAGGACAAAAAAACGGAAGCGGAAATATTATCTGTTGCAAGGTATTCCAGGCTTCCCTGCAGGGTTCTTTGAATGTAAGAACTGTCTTGTTTGCGTTGATACAAGCCGGCGGTAAAATTAAACGGGTATCCAAACAGCCATGGTTCCAGGTATTTAAGTTCAAGGTCTTGAGAGTATTTATCATACTGCTGCCACTTAACGGCAGCCGCTCTGCCAGTTCCGAATAAATTAATTAAACTTACATTTATTAGGCCGGTCAAATATCCTCCCTGCACTCCGGAATTAGCGGGAACATACCCGATAACACCGTCAAAGTTGTTTGTTTGTTTTTCCTTTACCGTTATCTTTAATATACCTTCATTCTTAGAATCAAGATAAAACTCAGGCTTTTGTACCGGCTCAAAAAAACCCAGCTTGTTCAGCCTGTCGGGTACTTCATCAACAATCTTCTGTGAATACTCCTCTCCCTTTTTAATTCTTATTTCCCTGTCGATTACATAAGGCTTGGTAGAATTATTACCGGCAATTTCAATTTTATCAATCCGGCAGAAAATACCTTTATCGAATTTTAAATAGATATCCGCATAATAATTACCTTCGGAAGAATCTCCGTAAAAATAAATTGACGATATAATTACCCGGGCAAAAGGGTATCCGTTGTCTTCAAAATAAGTAAGTGCCCGTGAAATATTCTGTTCAAGATCGAATTTATTGAAAATTGTATTTTTTAAAAACTCAAAGTCGGGCATTACTTCCTGCGCAGATGCAGAGTCAAGCCCGGAAGTAATCAATTTTTTAATATATGTAGGCTTCCCTTCTTTTAATGAAATTATTAAAATAACTTTCCCTGTATCCGTTGTATTAATAAGCCTTGTTCCGTTAAAGATACTATGCAGGTATCCTCTGTTCGCCAATTGAAGTGCCAATCTGGATTTTACACTGTCGATTATTCCGTGAAAAATTTTTGTACCGGAATTAACACCTGCCCATTCAATAATATTACTTTTACTAAAATTACTTGCGCCGCTAACTTTTACGGATTCAATAGACTTTGGAAATATTGAGGATGAGATGAATAATACAAATAATAAAATATAATAAATCATATCATGGTACGGGGCGTAACATCAACCGTTTTCATCTTTTTGCCGAAAGAGAAAATTTTTACTTTAGACATTAATTGTTCGGCTTCACTCATTTTAATATTACAAACATCATAACGGCTTGCATTTGCAGAACCTAGAGCAGACGCTAAAGTCAATCCTTCTTCAAAGGTAAGGTTATTATGCCATGAGTAAGCAATTCCTGCAACAAAACAATCTCCGCTGCCGGTTACATCCCGGGGATGAATAACGGGGTTTTCAACTATATATTTATAATCAAAGGTTGATGCAAACGTAGTGTCTCCGCCGTCGGTTAAGAAAACTTGTTTTATACCCTTTTTATAAAGGTTGTCTAAAAATTCGGTTTTATCTCTGTCGGATTTCAAATTTATATTAAATGATTTTTCCACTTCGGTAACATTATTATGAACAATTGTGGGAACGCTGTTGTAGCATTCATCAAGATGATTACCGTAAGTATCGCAAAGTGAAATTTTTCCGTATTTGTTTGCCAGCTTAATTCCATAAGGAAAAATGCCGTCTGTTTCTTTACATGTTGAACTTCCGGCAAACACAACCATTTCGCAATTCTCAATCATCTTATCCATTTTGTTTTTAAATTCTTCGGCTTCGGCAGCAGATACAATTGAATTTTCCCTGAAGAATGTAGTTACGGCAGAATTTGAATCATCAATTATTACAAAAGCATCTCTTGTTTCTTTCATAGTCTTTACCGAAGTAAATTTTATTCCTTCAGCAGATAAAATTTCTTTTAGTAATTTTCCGTTTGTTCCGCCTAAAAATGTATAGGAAAGATTTTCCAATTCCAGGCAATCTAATTCCCTGCTTACGTTTATACCTTTGCCGCCTGCAGCTAAAACTACTTTGCCGTTTCTATGCTCTTCACCTAATTTAACTTTATTAAAAGTTAATCTTCTTTCCAGCAGCGGATTAAGTGTTACTGTTAAAATCATAGGTCTCTTATTTTATCTTCTGAACCTGGTAAGGTCGCCGGTTAAAGGAGTCATTAAACGGTAATCTCCGAATCCCGTTTCGTCAACAAAAATCAAGCTTAGGTTAAGATTATAATACTGCCATACCTGATATGGTTTGGCATCTATATCAAAGGGGTGCCTATCGATATTATCCGGCGGCCCCAACAAAATAAAAACCATTCCCATATCGGTTTTCCAGCCTTCAATGTAATGAGAAAAGTGGGCGTTAGCATAAGCAACCCTTCCGTAGTATTCGTTAAAAACCGGGTTATCTTCGGTAGAAGATGACGGGTATTCGGTTTTCCAGAAATCAATAAACCGCTTTAATTTTTCTTTTTTTGTTTTTGCTTCTTTAATATGATTTATTTGAGAAGTGGAAGCTATATAATCCAATTCATCAATTGCTTTATTAAGATCTGTTACTGTAGTAGGAACGCCGGACCATCTGGAAAAAAAGGCTTTGTTTATGGAAGCCAGGGTACTATTTTGGCTGTCCTTGATTGTAATATTAAGCATGTAAAGCCCTAAATTAAAACTGGAATCTTTTATGGTATTAAATATTTGAGTCTGCCCGGAATCAATCATTCTTGTTAGTGTGTCGGAATAAATTACACTCTGTTTCTTTTCCAAAACCTTATAATCAATTTTAATCTTGGCAGGTTGTTTAGCGTATATTTCGTAAAAGACGGGAAGGCCGTTTTGCTGTGCAGCTACATTCCCGGTAATGTTGGGAACAATTTTATTCTTTCCTTTTTCTTCAAACTTTTTGGATAGAAGCATAATATCGCTAACCGCAACGCTGCCGGAAAGATTTCTTACCGTAAACATGCTTTCTTTTGTGTAATCGTTTTTCGCTTCTTTATTTTCAACCGATGTCCTTAAAAAATATTCACCCGGCTTTAAATAAAACGATTTAAGACTTAAGCTGTAATTATTTTTTGAAACTGTTTCATCAAAATGATTTGCATTAAGAGTACCGTTCCAGGTTTTTTCCGCAATTAATTTTTCTTTATCCTTATTGTAAACGGAAAGTGAGATGCCGTAGCTGCCGGAAAATCCGCTGCCGGTTTTTATAAAAGTTATAGATGTATAAGGTATTTGAATATATACGTCGACACGTGTAGTACTATCTTTACCGGAGTAAAAATCCAGAACATCCTGGTAGAACTTAGGAGTGGCATTAAAAGAATAATTACCGGAAGGATTTTCATCCTGAGCATGCAAAAAGACTAAAGGCAGAAACAGGAATAATATTGTAACAAATAATTTTTTCATTACTTCCTCCGGTTTTAAATTACCTTTCCGAAAAGATCATATTCATCAAAGTCATAAACTTTTACATCGTAAAAACTTCCGGGATAAATGTTGCTGCCGTTCAACGGAATTAATATTTCACCGTCAATTTCCGGTGCATCCCTGTAAGATCTTCCTGTATAAAAATCCCCTTCTGCTCCGTCAATTAAAACTTTTAATTCACTTCCGACGAAAGAGCCGTTTTTTTCTAATGAAATATCTCTCTGTATTTCCATAAGAATTTTTTTCCGTTCTTGTTTAACCTGTTCAGGCACCGGATCGCCTAAAATATAACCTGCCGTATTTTCTTCTACGGAATAAGTAAAGGTACCTATTCTATCGAATTTTATTTCTTTAATAAAATCACATAACTCTTCAAAATCTTTTTCTTTTTCATTCGGATAGCCGGT
>JBJKSH010000002.1:0-12920 GCA_046704255.1 Ignavibacteriaceae bacterium
GAGGTAATGGTAAGGTTGTATTTACTGCTTCACTTTTATCTTATCAGGGGGGAATTACAATACCTGCTTATGCGGCAGCTAAAGGTGCACTTAGAATATTAACTATGGCATTTGCAAACGAATGGGCAGGTAAGGGCGTGAATGTTAATGCTATTGCACCGGGATATATTGAAACAGATAATACCAGAGCTTTAATTAATGATACGGTTAGGAATAAACAAATTTCGGAAAGAATACCGGCGGGAAGATGGGGAGTACCTGACGATTTTAAGGGCGCAGTTGTATATTTAAGTTCCGAAGCGTCAAACTATGTAAACGGAACTACACTTGTTGTAGATGGTGGTTGGTTGGGAAGATAACTGCAGACTACGTAAATGTTAAAAGTTTTATAAAATCAAATTATAAAACTTAGGAAGCTTCGGACAAACCAATATCACCTGTTATAGACTTGGCATTATCAATTTAAACAGGAAAAGTCTTAGCATAGGTGGTTATTGTCTACCCGCAAGTTTTGGATAAACCTTTAGATACCCATAGTATTTAAAGGTTTTTTTTGTTTTATTAGTACAAACAATTACTAATTAAAATGAACGAGCCAAAAGAATTAAAACTATTTACAAAACACATAGCCGATTTAAGCGGAACTGTTGTTCGCAGTTATTTCCGAACTAATATTCATGTAGATTCCAAATCTGATTCTTCTCCCGTAACAATTGCAGATAAAAAAGCTGAAGAAATAATGCGTGAAGAAATTATGAAGTATTTCCCCCAACATGGAATTATTGGAGAAGAATTCGGCGAACTAAATCCAAATGCCGAATATAAATGGATTCTAGATCCTATTGACGGAACGAATAGCTTTATTTGCGGCGCAGTTTCTTTCGGAACTTTAATTGCATTACTTAAAAACGGCAAACCTGTTATAGGAGCAATTAATCAACCGGTATTAAAGGAATTCCTTTTTGGCGACAATTCAATAGCCGAATTAAACGATGTAAAAGTTAGTGTAAGAAATTGTAATATTCTTTCCGATGCGGTTTTGCTTACAACCGATCATCTTAATATAAAAAAATACCAGGATATTGATAAGTTTAATACACTAACTGAAAAGGTAAAATTATACCGTAGCTGGGGGGATTGCTACGGCTACTATCTGGTTGCTTCCGGTTATGCAGATATTATGATTGATCCTATTATGAACATTTGGGATTTAATGGCATTGATTCCGGTTATCCGGGGTGCGGGAGGGATAATTACCGACTATCATGGGAATGATCCTGTTACCGGAAGCAGTATAATTGCCGCATCACCGGGCGTGCATAAAAAAGTGGTTGAGGTTTTAAATTAAACTTTGGAATTAAAAACTTCCGTATATAAAAGTAATTATAGTTAGTACCGATGCCGAGAGCGCCCAGGCTTTTGGTTTCTTTAAATTAAAAATTAAAATTAATGCTGCTATCCACATAACAAAAAGAATTACAGGTCCGGTTGAAAACAAATCCGTTATCGATGCAATTTTTGTAGTTCCTATTACTCCGAGTTCGCATCCTTTTCTAACAGTACTAAAAACTAGTGTAAAAGAGAAAAATGAAATTAATGTGAACAGTGTATAAAGTTTAAGCCTGGGCTTTTCGTTAAATATTTCAAGTCCTGTTCTTATGCCGAGTAAAAGCCCTGCAAATAAAGTAATGTAATAAAACATTGTTATAGAAGAAGGGACACGCCCAAGAAATTCTAATTTAACTGTACCTTTATTAGGAACCGAATAATTTCTTCCGTTATCTAAAAGGGTAACTTTGTATTCAACTTTACTTAATGGGGAGTGAGCGGGAATTTTAGCTGTAATTGCTTCACCGGAAGAAAGCATTTGAACTTTATTCCAGCTGCTGCTGTTTAAATCTTTCCATTCTAAGGTTCCTTTTAATCCTTTAAAATTGCTAAGCACCCAAACAATATAGTCTCCTTTGCCGTGGTATACTTTATCAAAGCTGTAAGATACATTTCCGGAATAAGTATTTATTGAACCGTTTTCCGGATAATCGGGTGAAATTGTGCTTTGAATAAAACCGGCCGAAAATGTTATAACGCATGCAGCTATCCACAAAATGATAGATTGCTTCATAAAAATTTTGTGTATAAATATTTTGGATATTACTAAAACTTTAAGGTAAAAATAATGTATATATATTTTTTATCCTAACTAAAAGCCGTAAAATTATTTACAGCAAAATTATTCTCATCAGTCGTTCGATTTATCAATAGTCTTTTAACCTATCAGTTGCCAATCGATAAATCGCACAGCAAAGTTTGTGATAAAAACCTCTACAAGTCTTGTAAAATAATTATAGGTTTAACAGCTTAAAATTGTATTCTGTTAAATCGAAATGAAGAAAAATTTACAGGTTTTTGAAACACCCGAACAATTAGCAGATTCATTGTCGCAGCGGCTTCAATTATCAAATAACAAAAAAGAAAATAAATTTAATATTGCGGTATCCGGCGGAAATACCCCGGTAATATTTTTTAAACATCTTACTTCAGAACCTTACAAAAGTAAAATATTCTGGAATAAACTTAATATTTTTTGGTGCGATGAAAGATGCGTACCGCCGGAAAGCCCGGAAAGTAATTTCGGCGAAACAAAGAAATATTTGCTGGATTTAATTTCTATTCCGCAGGCTAATATACACAGGGTAATCGGTGAATCGGATCCGAACCGTGAAGCGGTAAGATATGCAATCGATATTGAAGGTACTTTACCAAAAGGAGATAACAATCTTCCGGTATTCGATTGGGTTTTACTTGGAATAGGTGAGGACGGCCATACTGCCTCACTATTCCCGGGGAAAAATTTGTTGTTTGTATATTCCGATATTACCGGTGTTGCTAAGCATCCGGTTACAAATCAATATAGAATTTCTTTGACCAAGGAAGTGTTAAATAACTCAAAGCAAATTACATTTGTTGTTACAGGTAAAAAGAAAGCAAAGATTGTTTCGGAAATTTTCAACAGCCTTCCTGTTAGCAAGGGTTATCCCGCAGCAGAAATTAAACCGCTTAACGGCTCAATCGATTGGATGATTGATAAGGAAGCCGCATTTTATTTATAACTAATTTATTTCCATATTTACACCTTAATTTATATATCTTTTAAGATTTGCTGCATTAAATTGAAACGAAGCTGGTAAACAAAGTTCAAGTGTAAATTTAAGATTAAGTTCGTCTTTAAGCGAAACCTCGTCAGCGACTGGCAGCCATGCAGCTCATGTCCACCTTCAGGCGGTATCTCGTTAGAGATGGACATTCATGCTCTTTCAAATTATATAAATGTTTATTCGGAATGTTTTGATTATATAGGCGAAAATTTGATTAAGGATTCTATATGATGCTGAAAAATCCTAAGCTTTATGAAATAAATACCAGGTTATGGATAAAGCAGTTTCCATCCGGAACCACACTTTCTTCAATTCCTACAGATTATTTTAAAAACCTGGCGGAAAAAGGCATCAACATAATTTGGTTTATGGGTATTTGGAAAACTTGTACCGGTTTAATAGATAAATGCTGCTTTACTGTAGATTTAATTTCCAATTACAGCAGATGCCTGAATGATTGGAAAAGGGAAGATGTCATTGGTTCGCCTTTTGCCATCGATGTTTATGAAGTTAATCCCGAATTGGGTGATATTTCCGATTTGATAGAGCTTCATCAAACATTGAATAGGCTTGGTATAAAATTACTGCTGGATTTTATTCCCAATCATTTCGGTGCCGATTCGGAAATTTTAATGCTTAACCCGGAAATTTTTCTTAAGGCTGATGAAGAGCTTTTTCAAAACGATCCGTATACGTTTTTTAAGTTCGGTAATAACGATAAATTTATTTTTGCACACGGCAGAGACCCGCTTTTTCCGGCATGGACAGACACCGTGCAAATTAATTATTTTAGCTCCGAGGCCAGAAGTTTTATGAAGAATATTTTGCTGAACCTTACGGATCTTTGCGACGGCGTACGATGCGACATGGCTATGCTTCAACTAAATAATATATTTCAGAATACCTGGCTGGGCGTTCTTAATAAAAAAGATTTTCGCAAACCCGAAACAGAGTTTTGGGAATTCGCAATTTCCCGTGTTAAAGAAAAATCTCCTGATTTTATTTTTCTGGCCGAAGCTTACTGGGATCTGGAATGGGAACTTCAGCAGCTCGGCTTTGATTTTACTTACGATAAACGTCTTACAGACCGGCTAGGCGCAGGTGATGTTCAGGGTGTTAAGGCGCATCTTTTAGCAGACAAGAACTACCAGTTGAAATCAGCCAGGTTTTTGGAAAATCATGACGAACCAAGGGCTGTTACAAAATTTGGCAAAAAGCAATCCTTTGCTGCTGCAGTTTTAATGAGTACAATACAGGGAATGAAGTTGTATTATGACGGACAGTTTGAGGGGAAAAAAACTAAACTGCCTCTGCAGCTTGGAAGAGAACCGCAGGAAAGGATATCCAAATCATTAAAAGAACATTATTCCAAAATTCTTTCTGTTACAAAACATAAAATCTTTTTTGAAGGCGATTGGAAAATAATTGATACATTACCGATCTCTCCGGATAATTCTACCTTTGAAAATATTTTTGCATGGCAGTGGAAACTTGATAACGAATTAAGAATTATTGCAATAAATTATTCCGATGTTACAGGAATCTGCCGGATTAAATTCTGCTTAAAAACCGCTTTGAAAAAAATAAAAATTAAAGATGAATTAACCGGCGACGAATACCTGCGTTCCGTAGGTGAAATACGGGATGAAGGGCTTTATATAGAACTGAAAGCTTATAACAGCCATATCTTATCTTTAATAGATCAAGAACCTTTTATTGATAATCCTTCTCCGGATTTTTAAAAAAATATTTAAGTCTTATAAATGCGGTGTTATGTAATAATTCCTGCATACAACGAAGAAAAATCTATTAGCAAAGTTATTAATGGATTGCCTAAAGATTTGATTTCAGGCGTTGTTGTTGTAAATAATAACTCAACTGATAACACAGCCAGTGAAGCGGAAAAAGCAGGTGCAGTCGTATTAAATGAAAAAGTGCAGGGTTACGGCGCTTCATGTTTAAACGGAATAAATTATTTGTCCGATATTTTTTTTGTTCAAAAAGAAAAAAACTGCGACGTGGTTGTTTTTCTGGACGGTGATTTCAGCGATTACCCGGAAGAAGCCCGGCTGTTAATAGAACCAATAATTAACAAAGATTTCGATTTTGTTTTAGGCAGCAGGGTGTTAGGCAAAAGAGAAAAAGGCTCACTCCCGGTTCAATCTGTCGTTGGAAGCAAGGTAGCCGGATTATTAATAAATCTTTTTTGGGGAATAAAGTACACAGACCTTGGCCCTTTCCGTGCTATTAAATTTGATAGGCTGCTTGCGCTTAATATGCATGATAAATGGTTCGGCTGGACCGTTGAAATGCAGATTAAAGCTGCAAAAAAAAATTATAAAATTTTGGAAGTGCCTGTAAGCTACCGTAAAAGAATAGGAAAGTCTAAAGTAACAGGCACCTTTAAAGGCACATTTATGGCAAGTGTTATAATTCTGAAAACTATTTTTGTTCAGTTATTTAAAGATTAAAATGGAAATCGAACATGAAAGGGCGGTAATAATTTTCGCACGAAGCCCAAAGCTGGGCCAAGTAAAAACACGTTTAGCCGAATCACTGGGCAATGAATTTGCTCTTAAATTTTATACGCTGTGTGCTAAACATGTTTTTGATGAATGCAGAAAGCTCAGTTCTTACAATACCCGTCTTTATATATTTTTTGCTGGAGACAATGCCGGCGGCATAAAAAAATTGACGGGAAATTCTTTTTCTTATTTTTTACAAAGCGGAAACGATTTGGGGCAAAGAATGGAAAATGCTTTTAATTTGGTTTTTAAAACCGGCGCAAAAAAAGTTTTAATTATCGGTACGGATGTACCGGATATTGATTCGTCTTTAATAGAAAATTCTTTTGAATTACTGAATATAAATGATTTGGTAATAGGGCCCTCGTTGGACGGCGGATATTATCTTTTAGGATTGAAAAAACCTTATAATGATTTATTCTATAATATATCATGGAGTACTAAATCTGTTTTTGAAGAAACCTTAAAAAAAATAAAAAGTAAAAAAATAAAATTTAAAGTAACGGCAAGATTGTATGACATCGATACAGAGGATGATTTGAGGAAATGGCTTTCGGCATTGAATACTAATAAAAATAATTCTTTTAAAAACAAAATTTTAAAAGATCTTCCGCGTTAAAGATAGTTAGGTTTATTGTTTAGACTTTTTGATTTAGTCGCTTAGTAAATGATATTTGAGTGTGTTTAACCACAAGTCATGAGTTATGCTTGCTATATTTCCTGCAGGTTTGCATATCATTTAAACAATAAAATTATTAATTTCTTTTATGGTAACGGATAAAAAAATAAAAGGACGCGGTGCGCGGGATAATCCTAAAAACAGGTTTGAAAAGCTTTATATAGAAGAATTACCGGAAGATGATTTTTATTTACCGGCAGGTGAAGATGTTAAAAAAGTCCAAACAACATTTTTTATAGACGAATCAAAATCCGTAATATCTAAAAACGACAGCATTGATTTATTTTTTGATTATTCGTTTAATCCTTACCGCGGATGCGAGCACGGATGCATTTACTGCTACGCAAGGCCTTCTCACGAGTTCCTGGGTTTTTCTTCAGGGCTGGATTTTGAAACCAAAATAATGATAAAAAAAAATGCTGCCGAATTACTGGAAAAGGAATTTAATAAAAAGAGCTACGTTCCCGATGTAATATTATTTTCCGGTAATACGGATTGTTACCAGCCAGTAGAAAGATCGTTAAAAATAACCAGGGAAGCTTTGCAGGTATGTTTGGATTACGGCAACCCGGTTTCAATAATAACAAAAAATTCTTTGGTACTAAGGGATCTTGATATTCTTAAAAAAATGTCCGTGCAAAATTTGGTTTCTGTAATGATTACTATAACGAGTTTTGATAAAAACCTGATTAGTAAAATGGAGCCAAGATGTTCTTCGCCCGAAAAACGGCTTGAAACAGTAAAAATTTTAGCAGAGAATAAAATTCCCGCAGGCGTAAATTTAGCGCCGGTTATTCCCGGATTAAATGATGAGGAAATACCGGGTATACTAAAATCTTCTTTTGAAGCAGGCGGCAAATATGCGGCTTATGCACTGCTTCGTCTTCCGTATTCCGTTAAATATTTGTTTATAGAATGGCTCAACCGGGAGTTCCCAAATTCCGCAAATAAAATTATTAATAGAATTAAAGAAACAAGAGGCGGTAAATTAAACGATAATGAATTTGGTAGGAGGTTTAGCGGTCAAGGAGCCGTATCGGATGCAATTAACAGGCTGTTCAAAATAAGCTGCAAAAAATACGGGCTTAATGAAAAAAGAGTAAAATTGAATGCATCCGGTTTTAGAAATAAAAGGGAAAGACAATTGGAAATATTTGAATAATTATAACTATTTTTACGGCACAAATTTACCGGAATCTTTCGGATAAATAAATCATCTAACAAACAGTAAAAAAAATGGCACAAAAAAAATCCAGGCCCAGAGATAGGCAGATAGGAAAGAAAAAACCGGAAAAAAAACCGCTTATAAATCCAAGATATAAAAATACATTTTGGACTGTAGTAGTTTTATTAATTCTTTTAATTTTCTTTATAATAAATAATACAAGACCTGTTCCGGAACACGGACCGTTTCCGCCGTCTTACAATCCGGCAACTGCTCCAAAACCGGATACAGCCGTAGATAAACGATTACAGATGAATACAAAAATTAACGAAAGTAATAAATAAGGATATTTTATGAAAAGATATTTTTTAATTCTGTTTGCGGTTTCATTTTATTCATTTTCTCTTTTTGGCTGCAATAAAAATGTAACTGAAAAAAAAGATTCCCCGCAAAAGGCTAATAATGCTGCAGTAAGTAATATGCAGGAAAGCAGTCCGGCTGCAGTCGTTAATTCCGATATGGATTTAAGAAAAGCACCGGGCTTTTCTCTGGTAGACACTAAAGGTAAAAAAATTAGTTTATCCAAATACCGCGGTAAAGTAGTTATTCTGGATTTTTGGGCAACATGGTGCCCTCCTTGCCGAAGAGGCATTCCCGACTTAATAGATATTCAAAAACAATATAAAAATAAAGTTGCCGTAATAGGAGTTTCGCTTGATACCGATACCAAAAAGAACGTAGTACCTTTTATTAAGAATGTCGGAATAAATTATCCGGTAGTTTATGCAACTTCTAAAATTATTAATGATTACGGAAATATTGAGGCAATTCCTACTACTTTTATTATTGATAAAAAAGGAAATATATCTTACAGGTATGTAGGCCTGCAGCCCAAGTTTAAATTTGTCGATGACATAAAAAAGCTTTTGGGAAAGTCATAATATTATTTCCTAAACAGGTACAACAGAAAGGAAATAAGCAGACTGATAATTATTGAAGTGACTATAGGAAAGTAAAAAGTAAAATTTTTTTCTTAATGTAGATATCTCCCGGCAGCTTTCCAAGGAACGGAATCTTATCGCCGAAAAGGAAGAACACACCCACAATGGCTAATATTATTCCGCCGAAAATTAAAAACTTGCCTAATTGTTGAAATTCCTGAAACATTTTCCTGTAAGTTTTTGTAATTTTATTGCTTAAACAAATATACTTTTTTCTGAATTATTATTAAATGAATAAATCATGTCATCTTTTTACAGATTTCTATAAAAATGAACTATAGAGGTTCCTTTATATATTATTTGTTTTTGTTCTTATGGTTTATTCCGCCTATCAGGCAATACAAAACCAAATTCTTCTTCTATTTTTTAATCCAAGCCCTGAATGATCCTACCGGATTATTTTATATGGAATATATTAATCCGAAGAATAATATGATGGTATATTTTATCTCTGCTTTTCTCTGTTTAATAGCTGTTGTGGACAAAAAATATCTTAAGAAATTTTATAGAGTTCTATGGATATTACTTTTTGTAGTGCTAATAATTATTTTTAAGGAAGGTAACAATTATGTAAATTTTATAATCATTAGTACATTAAATTTTGCTATTATTTTAGTTTTGTTGAATTATGTAATTATGGATTTATATAAAGGAAAAGAGATAAACTTTTTCTTATTTTTTATGATTCTTTATGAAGGATCTGTTGTAACAAAGTACATCTCGGTTTTATCCAGTTCATTTAACATCTGGGCTCATTATTACTTTTTAACATCATTATTTGACATGTTTATAGGAATAATTTTTATTTTATTCAGATATGGAAGCAAAAGGCTTATTCTTCAGCTTAAGTAACCCCATATTATTTTCAATTTTATTCTGTCTTGCTTTGCTGGGAGTTATTTACATATTTTATGTACACATTATAATTCCACAAGAAAAGAAACATTTGCAGGATAAGGAAAATTTGGAATTAAAAAATGCACGGCTTATGGCATTGTTTGCCGAATTGGATCCGGATCCTTTGTTCAGGTTTAATTCACTTGGAAAAATTATTCTTTTTAATAATGCCGGAAGCAAGTTGTTTATTAATATTAATATGAATGATGTAAGCGTGCCGGAATTTTTCCCATCTCTAAATAAATTTGATTTTGAAAGTTGTATAATTGAGGGGAAATCGGAGCATTTTACCACACAAATAAGTAAAGATTTTTATGATGTTATTGTAAAGGGAACCCCGGAGATGGGTTTCGGGCAAATATACTGCAATAACATTACGCGCAGAAAAGAAATTGAAGATGAGCTTACAACTTTTCAAAAAAGATTAAGAGAACTTTCCAATAGGATGCAAAAGCTGCAGGAAGAAGAAAAGCAAAAAATCTCCAGGGAGCTGCATGACGGCATCGGCCAGATTTTAACATCTATTAGGCTGAACCTTGAGTTGTTAAAAGAAGACGGCAGTACCGTTGAAAGCCGGCTGGAAAAAATAAAAGATATCTCCGGTCTTATTGAAAATGCAATGTCGGAAATAAAAGAAATTTCTTACAGGTTAAAGCCGAGAATTTTAGATGACTTCGGGCTTGAGCCTTCTCTAAAAGCTTTGTGTAATGAAATATCCAGGAAAAGCAATATAAAAGGCACATTCCAGGCATATAAATTAGAGGGCAGGTTTGCACCTGAGGTTGAAACTGTTTTGTACAGGATTTCCCAGGAAGCATTGAACAATATTGTAAAGCATTCCGAAGCAAAAGAATTCAGCCTTCAATTAATTAAGCATGCTCACTTTTTAAGATTAATAATTGAGGATGACGGTAAGGGTTTTAATTATGATAAAGTTAAACAGGAGCAGTCAAAAAAAAGTATGGGGCTAATTAACATGACGGAAAGAGCGTTCTCTATAAACGGCAAATGTATAATTGATTCCAGGGAAGGCTTCGGTACGGAAATAATTGTAGAAATTCCTGTAGAAGAATAATATGAAAAACATTCGCTTATTAATAGTTGATGATCATTTGCTGGTAAGGACGGGTATAAAAGGCTTGCTGAGTAATTTAAACGATATAATAATTGTTGGCGAAGCCGAAAACGGAATTTCTGCAATTGAAAAAGTAAAGGAATTGAATCCCGATGTTATACTTATGGATATTTCCATGCCGGATATTTCCGGAATTCAGGCAACGGAAATAATAAAGAAGCATAATCATAAAGTAAATGTTTTAATTTTAACTATGCATGAAAATGAAGAGTATACATTTTTATCTTTGCAGAAAGGTGCCTCCGGTGTTATCCATAAAAATATTAGTAAGGAAGAATTAATAAATGCAATAAAAACCGTAGCTTCCGGTAAAAAGTATTTCGGAAGCAGTTTAACTCAAATGTTAATAGAAAGCCTTCTTCAAAAAGTAGAAGATAATAAAGAGCGGCTGGATAAGAAAAATATAATTCTTACAAAAAGAGAAAAAGAAGTCCTGGGTTTAATTGCCAACGGATATTCCAACCAGGAAATAGGCCTTAAACTTGGAATAAGTTCCAGGACGGTGGACACATACAAAACTAATCTTATGCAAAAATTAAATATTAAAACCACTGCAGCCCTTGCACGTTTTGCCTTTGAAAATAACCTGAAATAGATTGTAAGATTCTGTAAAGAACAGCATAGAGCCTAGTGCAAAGGGCAAATAGAATACAGCGTATCGAGACTCTTATCTCGCTGTGCCCCATTAACTTTGCGAATTCTCCGGAGTGGACTTTTCCATATTGCGCAAGATTGAAGGACGAATAGATTATAACCGGGATAAAATTATGTTATTGTTAAATAAAGACTTAACTCGCAATTCTAGGAATTCTTCCTAGAAAAATCTAGGAAGAATTCCTAGTTTTTTCTAGGAAGAGTGACTAGAAAAAAATCAGTAGAACTACTGATTTTTTTTTACATAGCAATAATTATATTTGATAGTATGTTATTCAACCTCAGGGCAGGGACCCCGGGGGGTGAGAGGGAACCGTTGAAACCGGTCCACTTCAATGGTTCCCAATTTATTAACTTGCCTGCTTCATTTCCTTCCTGTTGTCAAGCAGACAGAAAAAATTCAGGAATATGGGAAAATTAAAATTCTTAATAGTAGAAGATGATTATGACACTCAATTATTTTATAAGCTTTTTTTAGGAAAATTATATGACCTTGAATTCTGCCGTACCGATACCGCTTTTTATGAGCTGATTTATAAAAATAAATTCGACCTTGTTATAATGGATATTGCTATTAAAGGGCAGAAAGACGGATTAGAATTGACAAGAGAATTACGGACTATGGAAAATTATAAAGATGTGCCTGTCATTTGCCTTTCCGCGCATGTTTTGCAGCATGATAAAGAAAAAGCATATTCTGCCGGTGTTAATATTTTCCTGGAAAAGCCGGTTGGGAATCATATACTCCTAAATACAATCTCCAATTTAGTTAAAAGCGAATCCAAATAATTTTTAAAGATTTATCTTGTATTTCATCCCGCCATTTATGCGGCGGCCCCAAAAGAATGTTAATGCGGCTGAATAATTAAATGGTTTTATTATTGAATGGCCGAAGTACGTAACTATGAAAGTTTGAATGGCCGATTGCTCTGCATTGACATTCATTAATTCGGCCTAATATAGTTTAAAATTGCCGAATCTAACTAAAGAAAAGTCTTAGCCGAATATACAAAGAAATTAAATTAACCTGCATATTTGCCGCTCATACAAACATACTTGGAATTTAAATATTACATTTTTATTTTGTAAACCTTAATTCTAAAATAAAATTTTATTTGGAGATGAATCATGAAAAAGTTTTCCGTTTTTCCGTTGCTGTTAGGGGTTTTATTCTTTTCAAATACCATCTTTGCTCAAACTCAAACCACCGGTGTTATAGGGAAACTTTTTACTAAAACGGAAGCGAATACTCTTTACGGCCCGGTGTTAAAATCCGTAACAATTAATACTTCTGCTTTATCCGCACTCCTTTCAAGAACTCCTAAGTTTGTTTTATTTAATATTATAAATGGACAGTTATATATTTTAAATTCTAATAGATCATTATTATCAGGTCCCTCGACAGCATTAAGTGCAAGTCAACAAATGCGTGTGGCAAGTACAAGCGTTTTTAACCAGCTAATTCAGAAAGGCGGAGCTTCAACTACTACGGTTGAATTAAGAGGAAATGGGGTCCTAACTGTAACTAATGGTAACGATACTTTAGAAGAAACGACATCTTGCCCACCCTATTGCCCATAAAAATATATGGAAATTCAAACATACTTTTCATCATTATCTATTATAATTTGGATATTTATTCTATTTAGACAAATTAAAGAAAAATATTTTTTCTATTTTCTTTTTATAGCTTTAATGGATCCATTAAC
>JBJKSH010000003.1:0-17778 GCA_046704255.1 Ignavibacteriaceae bacterium
TCTATCACTTCCACCGAATATCCTTCATCTTCAAGTTTCTTTGCTGCAAAAACGGAATCCCACATGGAAACTCCGTATGATACTACGGTAATATCTTCACCTTCTTTTACAACTTTAGCTTTTCCAAATGGAACTAGATAGTCGCTGTCCGGTGAAGGTGACATAGCAAAGCTTTGCCTGTACAACCCTTTATGTTCGCAGAATAAAATGGGATCGTTAAGCCTGATTGCAGTTTTAAGTAATCCTTTTGCGTCGGCAGCGTTGGAAGGATAAGCGATATAAATTCCCGGAATATGCGCAAAGATTGATTCGATATTCTGACTGTGGTAAAGCCCTCCGTGGATATAACCTCCAACCGCAACACGAGCTACCATAGGTGCAGCCCAATGGTTGTTCGATCTGTAACGAATAGTTGCTACTTCGGATTTAAACTGCATAAAAGCAGGCCAGATGTAATCTCCGAATTGAATTTCAATTACCGGTTTTAACCCTGTAAAACACATTCCCGTCGCTACACCAATAATACTGGCCTCGGCTAAAGGAGAATTAAAAACTCTCTCCCCGCCATACTTTGTCGATAATCCTTTTGTAGCGGTAAAAACACCTCCCTTCTTATCTGCAACATCCTCACCAAAAATATAAATATATTTGTCTCTTTCCATTTCCTCATGAAGCGCATGGTTTATTGCGTCGACCATAACAATAGATTTTCCATTGGGTATGTTTTTTTCATATTCAAATTTTTCATTTAAACCGCTTTCGTCAAAAATATAATTTGAAGCACTTTCGGGATCGGGATCCTTACTTCTGGATGCTTCGTCGGCTGCATTATCTATTTCATTATCTATTACTTTTTTAAGTTTTTCATAATCTTCTTTGGTAAGAATTCCGGATTTTATTAATTCTCTTGAAAACTTTTCTATAGGACAGTGCCTGGCTTCTTCTTCAAGCTCCTTCAAATCCCTGTATTTCTTTTGATCATCCGAAGAAGAGTGAGAAAGCAGTCTAATCACTTTTGCTTCTATCAACGCCGGCCCATTTCCGTTCCGGATGTATTCAACAGCTTCACGAACTGCGTTGAAAGATTCCGTAAAATTAGTTCCGTCAATTGTAATGCGATGAAGGTTCTCATACCCGCTCATCATTTCAGCAATTGAATTATCTTTACCGCCGCTTTGTTTTTCAACGTGAACCGAAATAGCATATTTATTATTTTGAATTACAAAAAGTACAGGCAATTTTTCCCGGCTTGCCCAGTTAACCGCTTCATGGAACTCACCCTGGCTTGTAGTACCTTCTCCTCCGCTAACATAAGTAACATTATGAATTCCTTTTTTCACAGATCCCAACGCAGTTCCAACCGCTTGTAAAAATTGAGTGCCAGTTGGGCTGGATTGAACCGGCAAATTAATTTCCTGTGAACCCCAATGGCACGGAAGCTGCCTGCCGCCTGTTGAAGGATCATCTGCTTTTGCAAAAGATTGAAGAAAAAAATCTTTAACCGTAATACCGGCACAAAGAACAAAGGCAATATCTCTATAATACGGGAACATCCAATCTTCTTTAGGATTCATTAACATACCGGCTGCAACTTGTATTGCTTCATGCCCGGCACCTGCTATGTGAAAAAAAGTTTTGCCCTGCCTAAGCAGTCTCATAGCCTTATTATCAATGCTTCTTGCCGTATACATAAAACGAAGTGCTTTAAGCAAGTCTTCAGAAGATAATTTTTTTGAATCAACCTTCTTATCGGTAGAAGTATCTTTACCATTAGTCCCGTTACCGGATTTTTCTAAATGATTTAGTTTCTGTCTTGTTTGGTTTAATGTTCCGCTTTTGGATGTATTCCTTTTGGCCATTATTTACCTTTCATGTTTTGCTGTTTGTAAAATTCAAATGAAGCAATTCTTCTTTTGGAAGATTAGTCACCAATTTATAACCGAAAACCTCTTTAAAGTTTTTGACTAAAAGAGATTTAACTTCATCTAATTCTATTATCCTCCCGAGTTCTTTACTTAACGAAGTAACACCTTTATCATTAATTCCGCACGGAATTATTCCAGAAAACAACGATAGATCCGTATTAACATTAAATGCAAAACCGTGCATTGTAATCCATCTGCTAACCTTAATTCCTATTGCCGCAATTTTCCTATCTTCAATCCATACACCAGTATATTCTGAAACTCTTCCGCACTTTATTCCATATTCTGCACATGTACGGATTATTACTTCCTCAAGTGCACGCAGATATTTGTGCGTATCTTTCTGCCATTCATTCAAATCAATTATCGGGTAACCGACAATCTGACCCGGACCATGATAAGTAATGTCACCGCCACGGTCAATATCATAAACAGAAATTTTATTTTTACTTAAATATTCTTCCGAACTTATAAGATTTTTTTTATCGGCAATTTTTCCCAAGGTATAAGTATGCGGATGCTCAAGTAAAAATAAAACATCATTTAATTTTTTACTATGCCTGTTCTCAATTGTTTCTTTCTGTAAATCCCAGGCAACTTTGTAATCTATCAACCCAAGATCGCAGTATGATAGTTCTCTCATCTTAAAATCTTTATTACTTCATTTAATATTTATAACCTCATCCCCCCTTCTTCTTATTAAGGAGAGGGGGCGAAGAGAAACCAGGTTCTATAAGGATGATTAATTACAAGCTTTGAAGTTATCATATCTTGTAATACCGTAATCCTGAAATTTTATAATTAAATATGAATCGCCTCGCCGTATGCTTGGGCCGCTGCTTCCATGATTGATTCCGAAAGTGTAGGATGAGCATGCACAGTTTTAAAGATTGACTCACCGGTCGCTTCCAAACTTTTTGCCAAAGCCGCTTCAGCTATCATTTCTGTTGCTTCGGAACCGATAATGTGAACTCCCAAAATCTCACCGTATTTAGCATCAAAAATGAATTTAACAAAGCCGTCTCTTTCACCAATTGCAAATGCTTTACCACTGGCCATAAATGGAAACTTGCCTACTTTAATTTCATATCCGGCTTCTTTAGCTTTTACTTCCGTAAGTCCGATGCTAGCAACCTGCGGCTGGCAATATGTACAACCCGGAATATTTTCATAATTTATATCCGGTGTGTTTAATCCTTTAATCTTTTCAACACAATGAATACCTTCGTGAGAAGCCACATGGGCAAGCCAAGGCGGACCAATTACATCTCCAATTGCATAAATATCTTTTACATTAGTTTCGTATGTAGACTTATTCACTTTAATATGATTTTTAAAGAATTCAATTCCTAATTCTTCAAGACCAAACCCCTCTACGTTACCTGTAACTCCAATTGCATTTAATATCTTATCAGCTTTCAGCAATTTCTTTTCACCGTTCGTATTTATTGAAACTTCAACTTTCTTTCCTTTTATCTCAGCTTTTTCCACAACGGTTTTTATAAAAATATCAATTCCTCTTTTTCTAAAATTTTTGGCCAATGTATCGGAAACTTCTTTATCTTCGATAGGGAGAATAGAATCTAGCATCTCTATAATTGTAACTTTTGTTCCAAGTACCGAATAAAAGTATGCAAACTCAACACCAATAGCACCTGCGCCGATTATTATAAGCTCCCCCGGCTGTTCTGGTAAAATCATAGCTTCGGTGCTGGTAATTATCATTTTATTATCAACAGGAATTGACGGAAGTATTCTAGGCCTTGCACCTGTTGCTACAATAACTTTGTCCGCAGTAATCGAATCGATTTTATTCCCTTCATTATCATAGATATCAAGCTGATTTTTCGAAGCAAATTTTCCGAACCCTCTAATTCTGTCAATTTTATTTTTCTTAATAAGCATTTCTACGTTTTTAGTAATTCTATCGGAAATATCTCTGCTTCGTTTTATAATCCTGGAAAAATCGAACTCAAGTCCCTGTACTTTAATGCCAAAGTCTGACGAATGGTTTTTCATCATATCAAAAATTTCCGCATTTTTAAGTAGAGACTTTGTAGGGATACATCCCCAGTTAAGACAAATTCCGCCTAAATTTTCTTTATCAATTACCACAGTTTTAAAACCCAATTGAGCGGCTCTAATTGCAGCAACATAACCGCCCGGACCGCCGCCAAGTACAGCAATTTCATACTTATTTGCCATGAAATAAGAGTCCTTGATTTAAATTATCGGATTGTTAAATATAAGTATCGGTGTAGTAAAATAAAAATTAGAGAACTAATATTTTGCTTTAAAAGACAAAGATAATGACCAACCGGTCACTAGTCCGTAATTATTTCTGTTATAAGATTTTTCTCTATTTCTTCAAAATAATAATTTGAGATTTTTAGATTTTCATTTTTATAATTCCAAATCTCGTCCGGATTTTCTTTAGGCTGCCTATAATGCAGTTTTTTTGATTTTTTGTTTTTTGAAGCTATTATATAAACCGGCTTTTTATAATACCTTGCCAAAAGTGCTGCAGATTTACTACCTGCTTTATTTACAACGTTTCCGTTTCTTAATATTATATCTGCACCTAAAATAATAGCGTCGGTTTTTTTAATGTACAACGAAACCATTGCGTCCGTTATAAGCTCAACCTTAATTTTGTGCTTAAGTAAATCCTTTGCAAAATTTCTTCCTTCGTATTTAGGACGAGATTCGGATACAATAATTTTTAATCTATTATTCTCCGGTTTTAACAGCTTAAAAAATTCTACCAATGTTTTACTGTTGGATAAAGTAAAGAATATATTTTTACCTTTTATGAATTGCTCGGCATTTTTATAAATCCTTAAATTTATATCCTCTATTTCCTTTTGAAACGAATTCGTAAATTCAATAATTTTTTCATAAGAATATTTTGAACTATCTTTTTGTAATCTATTTAGATAATCATTAATGATAGAAAAGTGAGATAAATTATTTTTAGCAAGGATAATTGCCTCTTCAATTCTTTCAGGCTTATTACAGATTTCACGAATATAATCATTCAGCTTTAAAACTATTTCTAAAGATCCGGATGTTTTATCATTTATAATATTTATTATTAATTTTTTCATTGAAATATTCTTCAGCACTCAATATTCAATTAATTTCTCGACTATTTTCCGTGTTCATCTTCCGTAATACAATATCCATTATTCATCAAAACCGTTCCGTAATTCTTTTAATATTTCTTACTGCTTGTTTAATTCTTTGTTCGTTTTCAACCATAGAAATCCGCAGGTAGCCTTCGCCGTATTCACCGAAAGCTGCACCCGGAGATGTAACGACTTCCGCTTTATCTATTAATAATTTTGAAAATTGAATAGAACCCATTGATTTAAATTTATCCGGGATAGGAGCCCAAACAAACATACTAGCTTTAGGTTTTTTAACATTCCAGCCGATATTATTTAAACCATCAACTAAAACATCCCGGCGCTTTTGATAAATCCTTGCAATTTCATCTGTAACGGATTTTGGAGAGTCGAGTGCGGCTATTGCTGCAACTTGTATCGGGGTAAATATTCCG
The DNA here is from genome assembly GCA_046704255.1 of Ignavibacteriaceae bacterium. Classification (GTDB taxonomy): domain Bacteria; phylum Bacteroidota; class Ignavibacteria; order Ignavibacteriales; family Ignavibacteriaceae; genus FEN-1297. Next base: position 5,488 of record JBJKSH010000003.1, read on the forward strand.
TAATCATAAAAACTTTTTAACTTTGCCAGCGCTTTACAAATTTCTTTATTCCCAACGCAAAAGCCAACACGCCATCCGGCCATATTATAGCTTTTGGACATTGTAAAAAATTCCACCGCCACATCCTTTGCCCCAGGTACTTGAAGTATTGATGGTACCTTTGTTCCGTCAAATACAATATCGCTGTATGCCATATCATGAACAATAAACAGGTTAGTCTTTTTTGCATAGGCAACTATTTCTTTTAAATAATCCAAATCAACTACAGCAGTTGTAGGATTCGCAGGGAAATTAAGAATCAAGAGCTTAGGCCTTGGCCACATATCCCTGGTTATTAATGAAATATCAGGGATAAAATCTTTTTCTTCACTTAAAGGAATAGAAATTACATTTGCACCGGCAGATGTTACTCCGTAAATATGAATGGGATAGGTTGGATTCGGAACAAGGACAACATCACCCTCGTCAAGCAGAGCAAGACAAAGGTGAGATAGACCTTCTTTACTTCCTATGGTTGCCACTGCTTCGGTTTCAGGATTAATATCAACATCAAAATCTCTTTTGTACTTTCGGGAAATTGCCTTTAATATTCCACCGATTCCTTTTGAACGCGAATACCTGTGTGTTTTCGGATCATCAATAGTTTGTTTTAGTTTATCTATAATAAACTTAGGTGTCGGCTGATCAGGATTTCCCATTCCCAAATCTATTATATCAATTCCCTGCTGCCGCTTCTGAAGTTTAATTGCATTCAATTCTCCAAATAAATAAGGCGGCAGTCTGTCAAGTCTTTTTGCAAAGTTCATATTAATCCTTTAAATAATTGGTTTATCGCGATGCAAATTTAAGAAAAAATATTCTTATACATTTCAAAAGAATTATTCAACTAATTTACTATTACAAAATAAATTATTTGGTTGTTCTTATTATAAATTATTTTTATCTTAAAATTATTAAAAGAGGATATTAAATTATAAAAGGAGGATACAAAATGAACTTTCCGTTTACAATAAAAGAATTTCTGAATGTCTTCAAAGATTATAATCAAAGTATTTTTCCTTTACAGATTATTTTTAACCTGATGGCTTTATTTATTGTTTACATGCTTTTTAAGGGAATTAAAAACAGTAATAAAATTATCATAATACTACTTTCATTCTTTTGGCTTTGGATAGGTATAGTTTATCAAATAATTTTCTTTTCGGGTATTAATAAAGCAGCTAATTTTTTCGGTGCGCTTTTTATTCTACAGGGAATACTATTTTTTGTTTACGGTGTTATTTATAATAAACTTTCTTTCGGCTATAATAAAAACATTTACAACTATACCGGAATTATTTTCATTTTATATGCTTTAATTATTTATCCTGTATTAGGGCATTTATTAGGACACCAATATCCTTACTCGCCAACTTTTGGTTTACCCTGCCCTACAACTATTTTTACTTTTGGAATTTTATTATTTGCCGATAAAAAAATACCATTCGGAATATTAATAATTCCTTTGTTATGGTCTCTTCTTGGATTTAGTGCCGCATTAAATTTGTCTATTTATGAAGATTTCGGATTATTACTTGCAGGGCTAATCGGTTTTAGCTTGCTGCTGAGCAAAAACAAGAGAATTGCTGCCAAATTTATTTAGTCTTATTTAAGTTGGTTGGCGTTTATTTAAAGAAAATACGGCTACGAATTTCATTAATTAGATTAAAAATATTTTAGCAATTAGTAAAATTTGCGCCAAAGTATTTTCTATAATATTTCTTTAGAAACTTGTTCCGGTCCGGCATTAACAAAATTTTTTATTTCAAATGTAGATGCTTCCGGCGGGTTACCGGAATTACCAAAACGTGAGAGATGAGAGTATAATTCCTGTTTACTTCCATATTCTTTTAAATAAAAAATCCTTACTTTATTTCTGTTTTTAACAAGCCAGTTTAACGAAATTTTCATTTTTTCCATGTCTTCTTCGCCGGGAAGAATATTTGTATTTATAGTTTTTTCAAAATAATCGTTAAGTGCTTCTTCAAAATAGTCTTTATTGTCTACGGCATATTTTTTTATGTAAATTTTGCCAGAGAGCATTAATAAATAATCTTTACCGAAATTTCCTTTTATTTCGAACAATACATTTGCAAGGTTAACTGGCTCGGCAAGTAGTGAAGATTTATGAGTTTGAGAAAGTATCATATCAATTATCTGTTTTGTTTCGGCTGCTTTTTCATACTTCTGTTTATCGGAATAATTTTTCATTTTATTTATTAGCCTTGTTAAAGCAAATTGATTTTTACCGTAAAGGAATTCATAAACATTATCTAATTCTTCAAGATATGCTGTTTTATTTTTATTTACACAAGGAGCGGTGCAGCGTTCAATCTCAGCAAGGAAACATGCTTTACCTTTCGATAATTCAGCATCGGTACATTCTCTAAGTGCGAATGTTTTTGTAATCATTTCCAAAACAAGATCAGCTTTCTTCCTGGAAATAAAAAGCCCGAAATAATCGTTGCCGTCAAAATCGAAATAGTTACAAATTTCAACAGCAGGAAATTTATTGGTTGCGGTTATTCTTAAAAAATATTTATTTCCATATCTTTTTAACTGTGTATTATGCCTGGGATTTATAAGCTTTATTAATTCCGCTTCCATCAATAAAGCAATTAACTCGGTGTTTGTAATTTCAATTTTTAACCTGGAGGCCTGTTTAACAATCTTTTTAGCTTTGCGAGGAGCGGTTTGTAAAAAATAGGATTTAACCCGCTGCTTAAGAGATTTTGCCTTGCCTATGTAAATAATCTCATCTTTTGAATTTATAAAATAATATACGCCGGGTGCATCCGGAAGCATACTAACATCTCTGCTAAGGTTTTCATTTACCTTTGTCTGCCTAACAATATTTTGAGGAATAGTTTGAAAGCCTAAAAGCTCGTCAACATTATTAATGTTATGTTTGGATTTTAATTCCTTAATTATTTTTATTAGTAGCTTTGCAGTAACCTCGGCATCGCCCAAAGCTCTGTGCTCACCGGAATTTTTTAACTTTAAATGGTTGCAGACAGACCCTAGGGACTTACTCCTAAGCATCGGATAAAGACGGCGGGAAAGTTTAAGTGTGCATAGATTAGTATTATTTAAAGGTTCTTTGCCGCAATAGTTAAATTCCTTTCTTAAAAAACTATTATCAAAAGGTAAATTATGTGCCGTAAGAATTTTATCACCGACAAACTCAATAATATCTTCTGCAATATCTTCAAAAAAAGGTGCATTGTAAACATCGTCATTTGTTATGCCGGTAAGCTGAGTAATAAAATTAGGTATGTCTTTGCCAGGATTAACAAACGAATGATATGTATCTGTAATTTTTAAATTGGATACTTTAACCAAACCTATTTCTATTATTCCGTTATGCCGGGGTGATAAACCTGTTGTTTCAACATCAACTATGCAGTATTCAGCTTCATTAACAGGTATTTGATTTGAATTATTTTTAACCATATTCCAAATCTAAAACTTATTTAAAATTTAAGCAACGCGGAAAATGTTTGAATTCATGCGAGTTGAACTGTTGAAAGAATTCTAAGATTTGATATTAACTTAAACTTTAACTTATCAAATGATTTTTCCGTTTGTGTAAAAATAACTGCGGAATTAATAATTTCAGTATAAGTTTAATACGATTCAAATAAAATATTTTTCACAAAAAAGAGTAACGATCATTTGGCAAGATTTTATGAATATTGTTACCAGGTGAATTTAATTGAAACTTTTCGATAAACTGTCGCGTTTATACCAATTCTACACAAGCGATTTAAGCTATAAAGAAGTTGAAAAACTTATTAAGCAGGACCTGCCCGAACTTTATGGTTTTTATGTTGACAAAATGAAACAGCCTCGCCGGCAAAAAAAATCGCTGCGCGGTTTAATTATCTTTATAAGAGATTTGTTTGTTGAATTCCTTTATCAGCTATCGCCGATTAGACGAGTAATTTATACTGCCTCGGTTATCTTTTTTATTTACGGAATTCTAATCTCTGATTTCAGATGGGCGGTTTTCGGCTTTTTGATAATTAATATTCTCCTTGCATTCGAACTTGCAGACAAACTAATTGCAAAAGATGAACTAGCTGTTGCGTGGGATATTCAAAACAGCCTTATGCCGAAGGTTCCTCCGTTGAATAAATATTATGAGATTAGCTGTTACTCTCAGCCAGCACGCGAAGTTGGAGGAGATTATTATGATTTTATAAACAGGGATTGTACGCCGGGGAAAACCTACGTAATTATAGGTGATATTTCCGGCAAAGGAATGGCTGCTGCAATCCACATGGTTCAGGTGCAGGCAATTTTACATTACCTTGTTGAAAATTATGAATCTCCGAAAATTATTATTTCCTTGTTGAATAAAAATCTTACAAAAGTTTTACGGAAAGGATCTTTCTTCACTGTAAGCTTAGCCTGCTTAAATTCAGACGGTGCTATACATCTTGTACGCGCCGGACATCTTCCCCTAATACATTACTCACGAACTAACAATGAACTTAAAAATGTAACTCCATGCGGCATGGGCATTGGCTTAAGTCACGATTCCATATTTGAGACCAGCCTTGAAGAAGTAGAAATAAATCCTTGCAGCGGTGATATAATTGTATTGTACACCGACGGAGTAATTGAAGCTATGAATTCTAATCTGCAGGAATTCGGTGAGGAAAGACTTAAATCAATAATAATTAAAAATAAGGAAAAACCTGCAAAAGCTATACTCGAAACAATACTGGAAAGCGTTTCTAAATTTACCGGAAATGCACCGGCACACGATGATCTTACTTTGATTGTAATGAAATATTTATAAAATTAATATTATCAAACTTGTTCGGGAACTGAAGCTTGTTTTTCTTTTATATTAGGAACTTTAACTCCCTGAAGAATAATTAATCCAACGACAAAGAATATTCCTATCGTTAAAGCTGCCAATCTTTGGTTGGATAAATCGGCAACAATTCCGTAAACCAGCGGCCCAACAACCGCAGATGACTTACCGAATAACCCGTCATAAAAACCGAAGAACTCCGCTTCTCTTTCTTTGGGTGTAAGCAAAGCCATTAAACTTCTGCTGCATGACTGTGACGAACCTATGGAAATGCCTGCCGATAACCCTACAAGATAAAATTGAAAAATATTCTGCACAAGAAATGCACCAATGATAACAAACACCCAAATTACCAACGTAATGCTTATGGTTTTTTTGGGACCGATATGATCCGATACAATGCCAAATATAAACGACCCTAATATTGCAGTACTTTGTACAATAACAAAGAAATAAATAACCTGGTCGTCCGTCATTTTAAGAACGCTTGAAGCAAAAATAGAGGCAAAAGCAATTATTGTAATTATTGCATCGTTGTATAGAAAGAATGCCAATAAAAACCTGGAAATTGAAGGGTAAGTTCTATGCACAAATAAGGCTTTTAATGTTTTACCGCTTTTACTCATTCCGCTTTTTATGTACGAGCCTTTAGGGACCATACTAGTTTTGGGTTCATGAACAAAAAGAAATAATGGAAGAGAAAAGAAAAGAAAAAATCCGGCAGCAATTACAAATGAAAGTCTTATATAAAAATTATAATCCGGTGCTGAAGCGGGAGGAAGTAAGATCATAACAATTAATAAAACGGCAAGTGCACCAAAGTAGCCCATTGCATATCCGTAACCGGATACACGTCCGAAATTCTTTTTTTCCGTTAGGTAAGGCAGAAAAGAATCATAAAAAACTATGCCGGCTTCATATCCGATATTTGCCAGAACAAAAAGCACAAGGCCCAATTCTACATCGCCTTTATAAACATTAAACATTAAAGCCGTGCAAATAACCGAAACAAGTGTTAGCAGCAGGAGAAATCTTTTTCTATTCCTGGATACATCTGCTATAGCACCCATGGGAGGGCTAAGCAGTGCAGCAAAAACCATAGATAGACTAACGGCAAGCCCCCACAGCCATTTCCTGCCGCCCGCAACATAGTTAGAAAAATACTTGGAATAAATTACCGTAACTATTATAACCGAAAAAGCGGTGTTGGCAAAATCAAACAGCGACCAGAAAAAAATCTTGCTTTTTGATTTCATTTGTTTATTTCTTGGCAGGAGATTTGGAAATGCTTTCTTCCAGCAAACCGCGGCCTGTTTTATTTAAGTTACCGGATTCTTTAAGCTCGGTTAAAATTGCATCAAGTATTCCGTTTATAAATTTACCGCTGCTGGCTGTGCTGTATAATTTTGCAATTTCTATTGCTTCGTTAATAGAAACTTTCGGAGGAATATCAGGGAAGTATAAAATTTCGCAAATGCCCATTCTCAATAATATTTTATCTATCAAGGCAATTCTGTTCATTTCCCAATTGTCCACTCTTTCTTTAATTTTTTTATCAAGGGTATCTTTATTAATCAATACTTTATTTACAAGTTCGTTTGCAAATTCTATATCTGCCTTTTCCGAAACATCCGAAAGCATACCATCTACCAAGGCATCCAGTGAATCTTTATTCATTGTATATGCATACAAAATCTGTAGAACTTTTTCGCGAACCACTCTTCTTTTATATACAGATGACATTTAGCAATACCGGCAATTTTTTAACTTAATTCAAATAAGAAGAAAAATAATTAAAGACTAATATCAAAATAAATATGTAAAGACAAAACTACAAATTGACTTCCTTCTTATATGGCAAAAAACCAGAATACAAGCAATGCAGCGCTTTCTATTAATTTATAATATATATTTTTATCAAAGCTAAGCTTAAGACCGGAGGGTGCAAAACCGGCTTTAATATTATAAAACTTGCAAATTTCTCCAACTCTGGTAAGATGATAAGAATCCGATACAATTATTATTTTCCCGATGTTTTTCCTATTAACCAAATGCTCTTTAATAAACTGCATTTGTTCGGCTGTAGATACGGTTGTCTTTTCCATCCAAACATCCGAAAGATTTATTCCCGATGATTTGATATAATTATAAGCCACCTGGGATTCACTCAACTCACCCGGAGCATTGCTTCCGGTTAATTGAATTCTATTTACAATACCTTCTTTATACAATTCTTCAGCTTTATTTACTCTTGCGGCTAAACTTGGGCTTGGTTTATTGTTAGACCAAACAGCAGCACCCAATACAACTGCCACATTCAGTTTAGCCGTATTAGTATTTCTTTTTATATCATTAACTTTTTTTAGGTTGATATAAATAAAAGTAATCACCAAAAAAAAGAATAATACCGCTGCAGTATTTACTATCCCTCTTAAAATTAATAAGTCCCCCCCTCCTAAAATATTAAGCCAGATGATAATAATATAAAGCAATTGAAAAAACTGGAAAAGGGTAAACAATGCCCCTATAAATATTTTTCTAATTGGATGATCCAAAACGTAAAGATTAGGAAACGGATAATTAATTTTATCGCTTAACGAAGCAATGATTAGAATTAGAGTAATTATAAAAGAAAAACCGATTAAAAAAATAGGATTAAATTTGGATTTACTTACCGCTGTATAAATAATAGTTCCTAAAACAGCGGCTAAAGTTGTTATTAAGTTTAAAATATTACCGGTATAAAATAAATTAAAGCTGCTTAAAGAAAGTCCCTGGTTGTTATATTTTTCATAATATAGAAATAAAAGATCAATAAAAAATACTATGCAAATTGCCAGAGCAAGAAGATATTTATGTCTATGTTTTGTTACAGGCATTTTAGTCTAAAACGGTGAGTCAAAATAGAATTTCATTCGAAACATAATTAAATTGTATTAATGCATCAAGGATAGTATAAACAACTTACCAGTTTTAAAAAAAGTTGACGGGAAGAAAGTTTTCTTGGTGTGTTAATTTTTTTTTTAGCAGTTTGCTAAACCAATACTTAGGCAAATTACCCAAACAACTCATTAAAACACAAAGTAACAAACACAGTGCTGCCGGAAGCCGCAAAAAATATAAACTTACCGATACTATCCCCGCAGGAGATAGTATCGGTTCTTTCACAAAAAGTTTGCTAAAAAAACGAAGTTTCTATATTGAGCGGCATAAAGAAATTATTGGTTTACCTTTTTATAATTTTTATTGCAATTTAAAAACAACAGGTATTGATACTTTAACATTTACAGCCTTACCTCGTTGTTTTCCAGGAGTAAATTTTGTCTCCTCAACCGCTTTAAGCGCCGCTTGATCGCAGCCGGCACCAATACCTTTTAAAATTTTAGCTTTTGTCACGTTTCCTTTTTTGTTAACATAAGCCAGAACGTAAACTCTCCCCTCCACGCCCGCTCTTTTTGCAATTGCGGGATATATAATTTTATTTTCAATAGCTGCAATACCGCCGATCGGTTTAGGCATGGTTTCTACCGCAACAAAATAATGTGGCTCTACTACCTTTTTGGTACTTTTGGAAGGAGGAGGCGGAGGAGCGTTAACTTTGGCATTAACATTTAGTTCGGTTGAAGCAATATTAACATTTTTTAACACCTGAGCCGAAGGTGCAGCTATAGGAATTTGCGGCTTTGGAGGCGGAGGAGGCCTTCTTGGCTGCCTGGTTTGCTGTATGTTTCTTACCTTAAATAAATCCTGCTTGTTCTGCTTTATTTCTTTTACAGGCTTTAAATGCGGGAAGAATTCAAAAGCTAATATTAACAGGCCTAGTGAAATAATTAAACTGATTTCAAACACTCGCCGGTACGTTGCTTTTAAATCGAACTTAGGGTTTTTTCTTACTGCCATTTTACTACCTTTCTGCCCGATCTTTATAAGGAAAAAATATTATACCATTTTTATCCGCTTAATTATTTGCACAAATAAATATCTAATTTGTTCCATTTTTTTTGGTGAGAAAATTGCGGCAAAAAAAAAGCGCCCTTAAGGCGCTTTAAGAAAAAATCTTACTGGAGTTTAAACACTACAGGAATAGAAACCTGTACGTTAACAGGTTTTCCTCTCTGTTTTCCGGGTTTAAATTTTGTCTCCTCAACAGCTTTTAATGCTGCTTCATCGCAACCTGCACCAATTCCTTTTAATACTTTTGCCTTAGTCACGTCTCCGTCTTTATTAACAAAAGCTAATACATAAACTCTGCCTTCAACGCCGGCTCTTTTAGCAATTTCGGGATAGATAATTTTACTTTGAATAGCGGCAATACCGCCGATTGGTTCGGGCATATCTTCAACTGCCACAAAGTAAGTTGGTTCTTCAACTTTTTTATCTTCTTTAGGAGGAGGCGGAGGCGGAGCGCCTACATCCGCATTAACATCTAATTCGGTAGATGCAATGTTAACATCTTTCAAAACATCTTCCGAAGGAGCTGCTATTGGTATTGCCGGTTTTGGAGGCGGCGGAGGCCTGGTCTCCTGCCTTGTCTGCTGAATATCCTCAACTTTAAACAAATCTTGTGTTGTCTGTTTAATTTCTTTAGTTGATTTTAATTGGGGGAAAAATTTAAAAGCTGCAATTAACAATGCTAACGAAATAATTAAGCTTATTTCGAAAAACCGATTGTATTTTGCCCTTAAATCTGCCTGCCATGCTTTCTTAAGTGCCATTTAATCACCCTTCCTCTTTTGGCCTTTAAAGTTAAAACTGTAAAAAAATAATTCTAATTTTCTCAAACTCCAATACTTTTTACTAAGTACTTTTATTTAGGTTCCACCCTTTGTGAAGTTTTTATTATAAAAATGCGTACCTAATTTAATTTTTTTTCGGATAAAAATAAAAAAAATTTACGATTTTTTTTAGCCTTTTCAACTATTATTCAAATGATTTACTTAAAAACTTTATTGCTTTGGGTAATCCGCGGATTATATCTTCAGCGGTATAACCGAATTCCGTAAAATCTTTAACAAGCAAATCCGCAGAAAGGCTATGTATATATACACCAAGTATAAGTGCCTTCTCAATATTTTTTTGTTGGGATAAAAACCCCGCCAGAACGCCGGTTAAAACATCACCGGTTCCGAATTTAGCCATACCTGGATTTCCCGTAGTATTCAACAAAGCATCGCCGCCGGGTGTAAAAATTATTGTAGGCGCACCTTTTAATATAAGAAAACAGCCGGTTTCATTTGTAAATTCTTTTCCGTATTTAAGTAAATCTTTTTCTAACTCATTTACTTTTATTCCGATTAAATTTGCAAACTCTCCATGGTGAGGAGTTAATACTACATTTTTTAAATCGATATTTTTATATTTGCCGTTGCTAACAGCAAATATTCCATCTGCATCAAGAACAGTTTTTTTGTTTGCGTTATTATTTAAAAATTTAATTACAGCTTTCTGCGTCCTTTCATCTCTGCCTAAACCAGGGCCTATTGCAATAACTTCAGCCCATTCAATACGTTTTTCTAATTCATCAATATTTTCTTCCAAAAGGATTTCTTTATTTTTATCATCATAAGAATTTACCACCACTTCAGATAATTTTTTGTAAATAAATTTTCGTCCGCTTTTGGGGAAACATAATACGGATGCACCGGCACCGACTTTTAAAGATGCTTTTGAGGATAAAGTTGCAGCTCCGGGAAAAGCACCGGAACCTGCAATTGTTAAAACTTTACCCGCCGAATATTTATTAATATTTTTATTTTTAACAGGAATAGAAATAAATGCATCTTCGGGTTCTATTAAATATTCGTTTGTTTCAAATTTATCAAAGAAAGAAAAGCTCACCCCGATATTTCCTTTCACTATTTCACCTGTATTATTTGTACCTTCACCTAAGAACAAACCTTTTTTTAATTCACCCAACGAAATTGTTAAATCGGATTTAAAAACCGACTCGCCGTAACCGGTGTTTGCATTTAATCCGGTGGGTATATCAACCGCAACTTTAAATGCCTTAATTTTATTAAGTGAAGTAACAATTGTTTTATACGGCTCTTTTAATTCTCCCTGTCCCCCGCTGCCCAATAATGCATCAATAATTATATTGGTACCGGAAATGAATCTTAAATCTTTTTCAGATTCGTATTTCTTTATAAATATGTTGTCATTTTGAAGTGAAACGTTCTTAAGAATTTTATAATTAACGAGGCAGTCGTTGGACATTTCATCCTCACCGCCAATATGGATTATGCTTACAGCAAAACCGTTGTTAGCAAAATGCCTTGCGGTTGTAAATCCATCTCCGCCGTTATTACCTTTGCCGCAAACTATTCCAATTTTATTTCTTCTTTTTAGTTTTGATGTTTTTTCTATTATAATATTAAAAATTTGTATTGCGGCATTTTCCATCAACACCGGTCCGCTTATACCAAGCCGGTTAATAGCATAACCGTCGATTTCTCTAACCTGTTCCGTAGAAAATAATGGAATCATTACTAATTCGCTTTTATTAAATACAAATTTACATTTTATAGCATAGAGGGGCAAACTGCAATTAAAGATTAAAAATGTAAAATAAGAATTGAAAAAACTAAAAATATTTTGATATAAAAAACAAAATGTCAATTGCAGTAAAACAGATAATAATGTAAGATGCCATTCACGATTAAATTAAATAAAATATTCATTTTTATAAATCTTAACTCACATAAATCCGTCGAATCCGTTATTTCTGCACTTGCCTGCATTAAGCATGTATTTGCCGAAATCCCAATTCATGGGAATGCTGGCTGGCCAATGCGAAATTCTCGTATTAAATCAATTTAACATTTCCGCCTTACTTTAATGAAGTCATGCTTTATTAATATCCTTGGAAAAAATCTAATATATTTATTTAAAGAATAATTTTGTAATTTAATTTTAAATATTAGGTTTTACTTTTTTTGAAAGAGAGCATAACATATATTACCGGAGGTTATAAATGGGATTAACAGTATTAAAGATTGATGTCGGCAATCCTGCAAAACCGGAAATTATCGAAACTTTGGAATTTCTAATTGATTCAGGTGCTGTATACTCAGTGGTTCCCAAAAAGGTTCTGAAAAAACTTGGAATAAAACCTTTATCTAAGGAAGAGTTCAGACTAGCAAACGGAGAAACAATTTCCAGGAAAAAAGGAATAGCTCTTTTTAAATACGGTAAAAAAGTTGGCGGTGCAGATGTAATTTTCGGAGAAGAAGGCGATTCAATTCTTTTAGGTGCACTTACTTTGGAGTCACTTGGCTTATCACTCGATCCTTTAAAACGGGAATTGAAAGAATTACCAATGGTTCTTTAACAAGTTCTTCTAAAAAAAATAATTCTAAAAATTATTCTCAATTTTAATATGTACTTTTATCTTAGAAATGAAGTTATTAGTCCAATTAAAGAACCGG
>JBJKSH010000004.1:0-7374 GCA_046704255.1 Ignavibacteriaceae bacterium
ACTAATAAACGTCAAACCTATGGTGTTCGCGCATAGTTTTACCGTCTACTATTTTAACTTTGTTGTAAAATTTAAAAGGTAACTGATTTTTGGAATCTTTTCCTTCAAACGGAATTTGTTCTTTTACGCTGGGAAAGTATTTGTTTAACATAGGCATTCTTTGTTCAATTTGAATTTACGTTTATAAAAACATGAAATGATATTTAATTTATAACCGTTCAAAGATTATTGAACCGTTTCAATAATAAGTATAATTGTTTTAAATGTCAATAAACAGAATTATTTAAATAATAACCGTATTTAAGCAAAAAGCAAAGTGAATTGCCACGAATTCTATGTGGATAAAAAAGAACCAATGCAAACCGGGCTTTAGCTAATATGCTCAATTTTCGGATTAAAGTCTCCGGTAACGGATGGGGCTCGAATTCCATGACATAAAGGTTTTAAAATTGTCTTTTTCGTAACTTCAGTTAATAAGTAATTTAATCGAAACGATAATATCTTATTATCATCCAGGCAGAAAGCCGAAATAACTATTCCGATAAGGTATTAATTAGCCTTTAATATTTTGGTTGACTGCCTTACAACAAATTCGGTTTCAAGAACAACCTTTTCTACCGGAAGAATTTTGGAAGATTCAATATTCCTGATTAGTATTTCTGCTGCTTTTACCCCTATTTCTTTTTGAGGCGCTTTAATTGTGGTTAAAGGAACCGGGTATATTTTTGCATAATAGATATCATCATTTCCAATTATAGAAATGTCTTCCGGAATTTTAATAGACAGATCTTTTAAAGCGGTCATTACTGCCAACGCCTGCATATCGTTAAAACAAACTATTGCCGTAGGGTAATCCTTTTTTCTTTTTCCTTTAAAATATTCCTGGGTTTTTTTATAACTTTCATCAAAATTAGAACCAATGTGTACTACCATGTCTTTATGAAAAACAAGTGTGCTCTCACTAAAGGCATGCCTAAATCCTTCAATCCTTTCATTGGTATGAGATGAATATTGAGGACCGGCAAAATGAACAATCTTTTTATGCCCGCTGTCTATTAAATATTTTACGGCTTTTTTAATGGCTTTTAAATTATCAATTGCAACGACATTTGCCTGTATGCCTTTAACATCTTCCAATAATACAAAAGGATAATTAATCATCTTTAATCTGAAAAGATGTTCTATTTCTATGGTACCGGCAACAATAGGGGCGATAATTGTGCCTTTAATATCCTTTGTTGCAAACAAATGAGATAGTCTTTTCTCGCATTCATGATCATCTTCGGAACTGGTAACAATTACCGAATAGCCTTTATCATTTGCATATTCTCTTGCGCCGGCAGCAATTGCAGTGTAAAACGGATAATTTAGATCCTTAATAATTATGCCGATGCTTTTATCCTGGCTGCCGTTTTTTAAATTCCTGGCCACCCCCTTCGGCCTAAAATTAAGGTCTTTCATTACAGATAATATTTTTTCTCTTGTTTGCGGCTTAACAGAATTTTTACCGTTTATTACTGCGGAAATTGTTCCCTTTGAAACCCCTGCTTTCTTTGCAACTTCTTCAATTGTAATTTTCTTCATTAACTTCTCCGGCATCTTTTTGAAAAAAATGCCAATAATTAAAACGTTTTAATTTAAATTAACTACAAAAATATAACTTGCTTTAGAGAAAAACAATTAAAATTTATTTTCATTAATTAAGCAACCGGTAACCCTGCATAATTAATTCTTATAATAAGTTACAACAATTTTCGCATGAATCTTAAATTCATTCTCCATATTTCCATCAATCCTTTCACTACCGGTTGCGCTCCCCTGCCGGCTGCGGCTTGGCGTTAATATTAGGATAAGTAGCTAAAGGTTAATATGCATATACAACACCGAAGCAAATTAATTTATAAAATTTAACGCCACATCCAGCCATCGCTTCGGTAAAGCAAGGGTTGGGCTTATTTCAGCAATATCATCTTTTTCACCATCGAAAAATTTCCATCTTCAAGCCGGTAGAAATATATACCGCTTGTTAAATCCGACGCATCAAACCTAACTTCATGTATGCCGGCACTTTGTTCTTTATTAACAAGCGCTGCTACCTTTTTACCCAGCAAATTGAATACATTCAAATTTACCAAACCGAGTGCAGGAACACTATATTTTATTTCTGTAGCCGGGTTAAACGGATTGGGATAGTTTTGATAAAGTAAAAACTTGTTCGGAACCTGATTGGTTTTACGAACAGCAAGAACAGTATCTCCGGTTGTAAAACTAGTTATGTTTGAGTATTTGCCGGTGTCATCAACACTTAATGCTTTAACTGACCAATAGTATTTTGTATTAGCTGATAATTCAGTTGTTGACAAAATCGTGTCCTTAACCGTAGAGTCTATTTCAACCGAAGATAAAGCACTATCCGTAGCAATAAAGACCCTGTATTTTACTGCACCCTCGGCAGAATGCCATATCAAAGTAGGATTTCGTTGTATACCTGTTGTATCTATAGGTGAAATAAGTACCGGCTTAAGATAATTTGCAAGATAATTTTTAAGCCATTGAAGAGCAGGCCTTTCTACAAGTCTATCTGTAACCAGATAAGTGTAAGGTTTCCAGGTTTCATATTCTGTGTACCCCCACAAAGTTATTCCCTTAACATCCGGATATTCATAAAGCAAAGGAAATATAGTTTGGTATTCATTCAATTGAGTGGCATCGCTTTGTTCGTTTATATCAAATTCGGAAATATAAATCGGCAATCCGGTTGCGGCCAGGCTGTCAAGATTTCTTTTCATTAAACTAAGCGATGTCCCTTCAACGGAAAAATAATGTGCCTGCACGCCAATGCCGTCAATTAGTCCCCTGGCATTTAATAGTCTGATAATTTTGATATATGCTTCCGTGTTGGCTGTACTGTTTATAATATTATACTCATTCAGAAGTAACTTTGTATTTGGGGAGCAATATTTTCTTGCCAGTTTAAATGCGTTGATAACCCAATCCCATCCGGTAGACCCGTTGCCGCCTAAAGCATTTTTATATGAAGGCGGTGTATGAATGGGTTCATTTACAACATCGCAAAATGCCGCCTTGGGATATCTATACCCGCATGAATCAATCCAGTTTACAATTTCCTGGTATTGTTGTGCGGAATCGAGAGTGCTCATAAAAGACGGCTGCTGCTGCCCCCAAATTAAATTATGATCTTTAAACGGAAATCCGTGAGAAAGTGCATAATCATAAATATGATCGAGCTGAGACCAGCTGTAAGCGCCCTGTGAATATTCAACACTCCCCCACTTACCGGCATTTTCCGGTGTTACCTGATCCCAGTATTTTGAAAAATCACTATGAATACTATTACCGTTATGAATGATATTACCTACAAACTTGCCGTTTCCCTTTGCCAGTTGAGGAAATACCGTTTGGGGGAACAGACAAAGAATGGAAATTAAAAATATGACAAACTTTTTGTAAATATATTTATAAACATGTAAAACTTGTTGATTCAATTTAAGCTTTGAAATTAAAATTTTTTTTTGTTTTGGATAGTATATTTTATTCATAATCGAAGGCAACCTCCTGAAGTTTGGGTCTTGTTACTGCAGAGTTACAATTTTTATTAACAAGAAACAATATTTAATTGAACCGTTTCAAAATAATAAAAATCATTTCAATATCCTAAAAAAGATTAGCCCATGAAAGAAATTATTAAAATTTGCTTTGTCTAAGTGGTTAAAATAAAATGATTGATATCACCGTGAATAAAAATAAATAAATTTTTAATTGACATTATATTCAATTTTATTTTATTAATAAACACTTATTAACAAGTGACATATTTGTAAAAATACTTCAAAATCAGCGAACAATTTTTTCCTACTCCGAGAGGGTCATAAGTCAGCAATGATTTACTGACATGAAAATATGATAATAAATTGCTCTCCCGAAGCAAATGATATTGTGAAAATTATATATTGTTCTATTTGAACAATCGATTTTTTAACGTTTCACATTTAAGTCACATATAATGTATAACTAGATTACGGGAGGAAAAAATGAGTAAAACAGATGCAATTCTATCCGGCACAGCTAATGTAGCTTGGAATGTCTTCCAGGCATTTAATTCACTAATAAAAGAAAACGAAAGCCCGCAGCCCGGCTGGGCACCCGGCCCGTTGCCTAAAAGCAGGGAACGTTCCAAACCTCCGCTTGGATTTCCGCGCGAAACGGATTCTCTTTGCCCCAAATGTGTTTGGGAACTACGAGATAAAGTAATAAGCGGAAAAATGAGTATTCATGATTTAATAAAGGGCCATTACGGTGAAATTAAAGCTCATCTATTGGAAGAAAATGGAAAGATTATTGTGAGAAAGTATTGTATAAAACACGGCATGTTTGAAGATACGCTTTCAATAGATCCGGACTTTACAAGGATTCAGGAAGAACGTTTTTACGGAAGGGATTTTAAAACGTTCAAAGACTATTCAATTCATGATCACGGTACATCGAGCATACAGTACGGTAGAGGCCCGGTATTAACCATAGACCTAACAAACAGATGCAATATGATGTGCAATCCCTGCTTTATGGATGCAAACCAGGTTGGCTATGTACATGAGCTATCTTTTGATGATATTAAAAAAATTCTGGATGATTCACTTTCATTCCAGCCTAGAAGAGTTGCTCAGGTACAATTTTCGGGAGGTGAACCGACAATATCTCCTTATTTTCTGGATGCCTGCCGCTACGCAAAGAAAATCGGGTATACGGGTATTCAGGCGGCATCCAATGGTTTAAGGTTTGCTCTTGAGCCCGGCTTTGCAGTTAAAGCAGCAGAAGCCGGCTTAAATTTAGTTTATTTTCAATTAGACGGCGTAACAAACGAAGCTAACCAGCATAGACACATTTCAAATCTCTTCGATTTAAAAAAGCAGGCTATGGAAAATCTGTTTAAAGCCGGAATTGGTATTACGCCTGTATCCACGGTTGTTAACGGTGTAAATACCGAACAGATTGGCCCAATGATGCAGTTTATAATAGACAACTGCGATAAAATTGATGCGGTTTCATTCCAGCCTGTATCATTTACGGGAAGAGATGATGAAATTACCGATGAGCGTAGACATGCACAAAGATATACTACCTCTCATCTTGCTAAAGATCTTCAAGAATGGTCTAACGGTAAAATTGATATACATAGAGATTGGTACCCGTTAGGTGCAGGTGTACCTCTTACTAACCTGGCAGATCATTTAGCAAGCCCGGCGGATAAATGGGGCGGTATGTGCGTATCCTGCCATCCGGATTGCGGTTCTTGTTTTTATCTTGTTGCAAATAAAAATACTGGCGAATGGGCAACCTTAACCAGTTTCTTTAATCTTGATAAATTTATTAAGGATGTTGATGTTGTTACGGATTCATCCCGAGGGAAAAAACTAACATTGGCACAGTTAGCACTTTCCATTGCTCGTAACTTTGATCAGTCTAATGCTCCGAAAGGATTCGACTTTAAAGAACTTGTTAAGCTAATTCAATATCAATTCCATGGTTCCCTTAGTGACGGCGACTCGCCCGGAAGAAGGGACTGGATTATAATTTGGGCCGGAGGTATGTGGTTCCAGGATCTCTGGACATACGATTTCCGCCGTACCGAAATGTGTTCGGTTCCTTACGGAACACAGGAAGGTGAAATTACTTACTGTGCTTATAATACCGGCATCGGATGGCGGCAAATAGTAGAACATAAGCACATGAATGCTACTACAAAGGACTGGTTTAAAGAGAAGGGTAGACATAAAATATATGCAGGTGAAAGACCTGTTCCTATAGAAGTTAACGCTCCTTCCATTAAATTACGTAATTACGATGAAGGCTGCGGACCGAGCTGTGGTTGTCATGGTTCTTCTGCAAATGAAACCTTGTCCAAGCCTATAAGCATAACAATAGAGAAAAAAGAAGAGAAAACAGCTCAAAAAAATGAAACTTTAAATAAAAAAGAACCGGAAACTGTTAAAGAAAATGAAGCTGTATAGCATTATGCGGTGGTAAGAACAAATTAAGAAGGAGAGTAGAATTTAATTCACTATTTTGTTGAAGATTCTGCTCTTCCTCTTTCCTAAAATTAATATCTATTATTAAGCATTGCTATCCATGCTGTTGTTTAAATATATGGATAGCTCGCAATACATTTCAAAGGAAATATTATGAACGTTTCATTAGTATCACCATACAGAGGTGCAATTTTTGAAAGCAGCGGAATTACGATGCAGCCGCTGGGAATTTCTTATATAGGAGCGGCATTAAAACAGGCAGGACACGATGTACAGATTGAAATGCTTGAAGACCCTTCATCGGAAGTTGATTTCAGCGATGCGGATGTTGTGGGAATTTCATGTTTAACTATTCAATTTAAACCCGGTTTAAGAGTTGCAAAGAATGCAAAAGAAGAAGGCAAAACAGTTATAATGGGCGGAATGCATCCTACCAGTAAACCGGATGAAGTGCTTAATTCTGGTTTTGTTGATTATGTAGTAAGAGGTGAAGGAGAAAAAACTGTTGTCGAACTGCTGGAAGGCCTTAAGCATAAGAATAATTTTAACCCGGAAAAGATTGCCGGACTTTCGTGGATAGACGATGGAGTTATACGTCATAATCCTCCGCGTCCGTATATGGAAGACATGGACAGCATACCATTCCCTGTCAGGGATGCAAACTGGAGGAAGAGCGGCAGAATTCAGGCTCACAACGATATTGAATATCCGATAATAACAACCAGAGGCTGTCCTTACGGCTGTAAGTTCTGCGACGTACATGTTGTTGCCGGAAAAAGATTCCGTAGAAGATCTATTGAAAATATTATTCAGGAGGTTCAATATATTGTTGAACATTATGGCCAGGATCATGTTCTGTTTCTTGATGACATTATTAATTTTAATGCACAAAGATTAGTTGATATATGCGACGCCCTTGTAGAGCATCATTTACCTGTAATGTCCTGGGTAATGGGAAGAGCGGATCATCTTGTAAAGGCTCCGCATACGGCTGAGAAGCTGAAAAAGGCAGGTGTAAAATTAATGTTTCTGGGAATTGAAAGTCCCCAAAAAAGGGTTTTAAAATCATATAGAAAAGGCGGAAAAAGTTCCGCAGAGGTTTCCGAACAAGCAGTAAATCTTTTAAGAGAAAACGGTATTGAAACATGGGGTGCCTTTATGATGGGTGAGCCGATGGAGACAGAGGATGATATTAAAGGCACTATTGATTATGCAAAATATCTTAATCCCGGTGTTGCACAGTTTTCAATTCTAACTCCGTTCCCTGCAACAGAAATTTGGCAGGAATATCAATCAAGAATATTTACCAAAGACTGGAACAAATATG
>JBJKSH010000005.1:0-25524 GCA_046704255.1 Ignavibacteriaceae bacterium
CGTACGTATATTAATTTTGAAGTAACAATGTGTGGAGATATTTTGTTACCTAGTTCGAAAAAACAGAAGGCAATATTGTACTTGCTTAATATTTCATATGTCTCTTCATTCCACCAGCCCGGTTCTCTGAATTCAAAAGTATATTGGAAATTATCCGGTAATAGTTTACAAAAACTTTCCAGCCTTTCTCTTTCAAAATTTAAATTTGGAGGAAGCTGAAAAAGAACGGGACCCAGCTTTTCTTTCAAAAGAACTGCTCCATCGAAAAATTTTTTAAGACTGTCTTTTGTATCCTTTAGCTTTTGAATGTGTGTAATGTATCTGCTTGCCGTAACTGAAAAAACAAAATCTTTAGGTGTATTGTTGTACCAGTTTTTATAAGTTTTTTCTTTCGGCAGATGGTAGAAAGAACTGTTTAGTTCAACTGTTTTGAATTGTTTTGTGTAGTATGTAAGCCATTCTTTTTGCGGCATGTCATCCGGATAAAAGTTTCCTTTCCAATGATCATAGTTCCAGCCGGAGGTGCCGATATGTATATTGCTTTCTTTCATTTAAAGAATTCATTTCTTACAAAAATTTATAAAATTATTGACTTTCAGGCAATGGGACACGGATACTACGGATTAAACGGATTTTCACGGATCATTTTTTTATATTATCGGCAAATCATTAATTTAATTTTTATTAGGAGAATGTAATATGGGAATTACCCATGCATTATTAAAAGTTAAACAAAGTTACCGGGCAAAGGAATCGATAAAGGTAAAATTTATTGTAGATTCAGGCGCAGTATATAGCTTGATACCTTCAAAGGAACTGAAAAAAATTAATATAAAGCCTCATAGAGAAATGAAATTTGTTTTGGCAGACGGAACAGAACTAAAAAGAAAAGTGGGTGATGCATATTTTGAATGGAGAGGTGAAGGTGGTGCGGCACCGGTAATTTTCGGTGAAGAAGGAGACGAAGCATTGCTAGGTTCTACAACTCTTGAAAGCCTTGGACTGGTTTTAAATCCTTTTAAAAGAGAACTTACTCCGATGCGGCTTATGCTTGCTTAAGTTTTCTTATCCCTTCACCGCACCTTCGGTTAATCCTTGTATAATATATTTCTGGAATAAGGCTATCAATAAAATTACCGGTATAACCGCAATTACTGCGGCAGCCATTATGTAGCCCCATGGTATCTGTCCGTGTAGTCCTTCAAATAATGCAATGCCTACCGGGATAGTTCTGGCTTTATAATCTATTGTAAACATTAAAGCAAAAAGAAATTCATTAAATGAATAAATAAATATCAGCATAAAGGTTGAAAAAGCACCGGGCAATGCAACAGGGAAAATTATCTTTCTTAAAATTTGAAATCGCGTTGCTCCGTCTACAAGCGCTGCTTCGTCAAGCTCGGTAGACAACTGCGCGAAGTGACTCAACATTATCCAGAGTGCTAGAGGAAGTCCTAAAGTAATATAAGGAAGAATTAATGCATAGTAAGTATTTATCCAATTAAATGTCGTCATCATCTTAAAAAGATAGCCGACAATACTAATTTGCGGGAACATGGAAAATCCTAAAAGTGCAAGAGGAATTATTATTTTACCGGGAAAGTTTAATCTTGTTATAGAATAAGCTGAAAGGCTTGCGAATACGGTAGCAAAGAGTGCTGCTGCCAGAGAAATAATTACACTATTCCTTAAATATGCCAGCAGGTGTACGGATTTTGTTGTAAGTACCTGTATATAATTACTAATTGTTAAAATGAACGGTACGTTTGCGGATAAGAAATCAGGGTGCTTGTTCAATGAGACAACTATCATCCAAACGAAAGGAGTAAGACAAAATACAAAAAGAAAAACAGCTCCGGTAATTGTTAATATTTTTTTTACTCTTTCTTCTTTCATTTAATTTCCCCCGCAAAATTTCCGAACTTTATATAAAGTACAGCTAATACCGATGCAATTAAAAATACTACAATGGAAATAGCTGAGCCGTAGCCGAAGTCGCCTGTTATGTAATATTTAAATGCATAAAGAGAAATAGAAGAAGTACTTCCTCCGGGGCCCCCGCCTGTTAGTACATAAACGAGATCGAAGATTCTTATGGCATTTATCGTACGGAAAAGCAGGGCAACAACTATAACGGGCTTAAGCAAAGGAAGAGTTATGTAAAAAAATCTCTGGACAAAATTTGTTCCGTCTATCATTGCCTGTTTATAAAGCTCTTCGGGAATCATTGATAGCCCTGCAAGCAAAATAATAGTGATGAACGGGGTTGTTTTCCAGACATCACTTATTACGATTGAAAAGAAAGCACCGGTTGGAGAGCCAAGCCAGTTCACAGGTGAATTGGCAAGTCCAAGATGAATTACTATAAAATTTATAACACCGAAATCGAAGTTGTACATTAACTGCCAGATGCGTGCGGATATTGCTACCGGTATTGCCCAGGGAATAAGTATTGCTACTCGCATTATACCGCGCCCCGGGAAAGTTTCATTTAATATTAGGGCGAAAAGCATTCCCAGTAAAAGTTCCAAACCTACTGAAACAAAAACAAATAAAAGTGTAAACCTTACCGACTGCCAGAAATGAACATCGGAAAAAAGCCTCCTGAAATTTTCTAAAAAAATAAATTTGTTCGGCATGAATGTAACATTGCGGAAGAAGCCGGTAACAAGAGTCCCGACGACAGGCAGAAAAATAAAAATTATAGTTATAATTATTAACGGCGAATTAAATATATAAGCCTGCCACGTTTCGCTAGATGAATATTTTTTCTTACTTAGAGCCATAAATTTTTTCTAATTGAACTTCTTCCTTTTGCATTTCTTTTAAGGCTTTGCCGGGCTTTAATTTTCCTGCAAGGCAATCATTAACATATCTTTGAATTACATCCGAGACCTGGCTGTAATAAGGCAGCTCCGGCCTTGCAACCGTGTGTTGAAGAGCATTGTACAGCACTTTTACCGTTGGTAATTTTTTAAGAACATCTTTATCGAAATAAACATCCTTTCTTGCAGGATTCCATCCTACATTCAGCACTAAACTTTTTTGGACTGCATATGAAGAGACAAATTTAATAAACTTCCATGCTTTTTCTTTTTCATCTGAGAAGCGTGAAATTCCTATATGCCATCCGCCGAGAGTTGAAACTGATTGATTGTCGTCGAAGTGAGGCAGCATAGTTAAGCCTACTTTTCCTTTAACCGGTGAATCATTTGCTTGGTGCAGCTTCCAGGCGTAAGTCCAGTTCCTTTCAAATAAAGCATCTCCTCTCTGAAACGCCCTTCTTACTTCTTCCTCTTTCATTTCCGTGTAAGTGTTAAGCGGAGAAATTTTATACTTATGGATTATGTTCTGCATAAACCGAAGTGCTTTTTTATTTTGCGGTGTGTTTAAATCTATTTTGCCGTCTTTCATAATTCCCCCGCCGTCTGAGGCGATGAATTCCAGAAAGTCGCATACCAGGCCTTCATACTGGGCTCCCTGCCAGACGTAGCCGTAAAAATTCGGATCGGTTTTTCTTTCTGCCTTTTGAATTTTTAAGCTTTCATGTAATAATTCATTCCAGGTTTGCGGAGGAGAATCGTAACCGAATTTCTTTAACAAGTCTTTGCGATAATAAAGAAGTCCTACATCAAGAAAAACAGGAAGAGCATATAACTTCCCGTTATGTTTATCAACCGAGTTAAGAATATTTTGAAAAAACGGGCCGGTTGAAAAATTACTTTCTTTAACATACTTATCAAGAGGTTCAAGCCAGTCGGATTCTATGAATTGATCCAGCCAGACAACATCCATAAGAAACATATCCGGATCCGGCTGCTTTGCTTCCAGGGAAATAACAAGTTCCTGCCTTCTTTGGTCTGTGTAAGTCGGCTGGCGGATTAACTGCAGGTTATATCCCGTTTCACTGTTAAACTTGCTAACAAGCGTTGCCCAGAAGTCCACTTCTTCCGGTGAGCCGCCAATCCATATAGTAAAATCCTTTTCACTTTTGTGGCAATTAATGCCGGAAATAGAAATTAGAACGGAAGTTAATATCAGGATTAATTTTTTCTTCATTGTGGTTTATTAAATTGTATGGAAGATAAAAATCAATCGTTTAAAGTCAAAAAAAGTTTTATATTAACAAGTTTTAATCTTTAAAACCATCTCTTTCTTTTATAATAAGCCACATAACAGTCAATTAAAACATCCCTTCTCTCGAGAGGATAAAATAAGGATAAAAGCCTGTGGAGCCCGTCTATGTGCACTAGCTTACCTCCGGAATAATTTACAAACCTGTAAACATCTACCTGCAGTGTTCCAGCAATAAGATAAATAATCCCGGTAGGTTTATTTTGAAAAGATTTAATTTTTTCAATGCAGTCGGGCAGGCTTTTAATAAATTCGGCTTCGTTTTTTTTAAGGTTTAAATAAGTTTCATACAAAGTTAAACCGTTTCTGGGAATTAAATCAACCGGGCTATCCCTATGATTATGCCATGGGAGAATTATATCCTTAGCATCTTCAAAGGTAAGCTGCAGGTGAATCCACTTTGAATATTCTTTGTGCGCTTTTTTAATTACATCAAAAGTCCAGTGGTGTTTCTGTTCGGAAACATCATGGTATTTTAGAAAATCCCTTTTAACTTTTGCCCAGGATAACTCTTTTTCTATAATATTATATTTTTCAAAAAGATTTTGCATAAAGTCATACAAATATAAGGAATTAAGATTCTTAAAAACAGCACCGGTGCTGTTTAAAAGTATTATGTAAGTGACATCGTTTTAGTGTTTTGATGTTTTACATCCGACATAACATTTGATATCCGTCTATCATTGTTATATGCCGGTCATAATAATAGTTCATTCATTAAATAGATGTGGTATTATTTTAGCACAGTAAAAACGGAAGACATCAAATTAGTGATTGTAAAATGCTCTCTCCTTAACAATTCCCCCTTGCAAAACGAGGGGGAATTGAAGTTTTAAAGGTTCTGTTAGCTGCAGCATTTTAAAATTACAATTTCCTTTTAGAAAAGATACAATTATATTTAACAAGAGATAAAAAAATAAATTTGATTAGTAATAATATTAGTTCAAGTTATTCATTAACCAAAGGGGCTGCTGGAAAAAATAACCTGATGAACAGGAAAAAAGTATATTGGATTAGCCAGATAACCGGTTGGGCTGTTTTTGCCTTAATCAATATTGTTCTGTCTGTATTTTTTAAGCATTTAACCCTGAATAGAATTCTAATCATTTTTTATTTCTGTTTTTCAGCAGTTAGTTTTACGCATATTCTGCGATCAATTATTAAGAAAAAAAACTGGGTAAGCCTTCCTTTAAAAAAAATTATTCCGCGTGTTATTATATCCGGAATCATAATCGGCGGAATAATTAATTTACTTTTGATGGCCATTAATTTTTCTACGGGGATGTACAGCCTGGAAAAGTTTAAACTTGGCTTTTTTCTTGCAGATATGTTCCAGTTTTTTACCGTTATTCTTCTTTGGGAGCTAATTTATTTTGCGGTACATTATTTTGAAAATTATAAACGGATACAGATAGAATCTTTAATATGGGAGGCTGCCGTAAAAGATTTTGAATTAAAAACATTAAAATCTCAGCTGAACCCGCACTTTATGTTCAATGCACTAAACAGCATAAGGGCATTAATTCAATTTGATCCGGCATCTGCACAGACTGCAGTTACAAAGCTATCCAGTCTATTAAGATATTCTTTAAAGATGGAACGAATAGAAACCGTACCGTTGTCTGAAGAAATACAAACAGTTGATGATTACCTGGCGCTTGAGTCCATTAGGTTTGAAGAAAGATTAAGATATAAAATAGAAATAGAACCGGCAGCAAATAAAATAGAAATACCGCCGATGATGATTCAAACTTTGGTTGAGAACGGAATTAAACACGGTATTTCCAAACGGACAGCCGGCGGCAATATATCCGTTGAATCCAATTTAATTAATTCGCACCTTCATGTAAAGATAACAAACAGCGGGCATCTGGAACTGTCTTCAATTCAAAACTCTCAGGGTTTTGGTTTAAACAATACAAAACATAGGTTACATTTGCTTTACGGCGAAACAGCCTCGTTTTCAATTAAAAATATCGGCGATAACGAGGTACAGGCTGAAATAATTATTCCAACCGGAGGTATAAAAAATGAAAGCTTTAATAATTGACGATGAAAGATTGGCGCGGGTAGAACTCCGCAGATTATTAACTCCTTACAAAGAAATAAATATTGTAGGGGAAGCCGTGAATGCGGAAGACGCTTTAAACAAAATTACGGAACTAAGCCCGGAATTAATTTTCCTGGACATTCAAATGCCGGGTAAAAACGGTTTTGAGCTTCTGGAGGAATTAGACAGCGTTCCCACCGTTATCTTTACTACGGCATACGATGAGTATGCCCTAAAAGCTTTTGAGTATAATGCAATGGATTATCTTCTTAAACCTATTGAACCCAAGCGGCTTGAAGAAACAGTAAAAAAAATAATTGAAAGAAACAGAAAGACTTTAATTCAGGATACTTCTACTCCTGTCTTAAATGAAGAAGATCAGGTTTTTGTTAAAGACGGCGAAAGGTGCTGGTTTGTAAAACTAAATACTGTTAAGCTCTTCGAATCGGAAGGCAATTATG
This sequence comes from Ignavibacteriaceae bacterium, assembly GCA_046704255.1. GTDB lineage: Bacteria > Bacteroidota > Ignavibacteria > Ignavibacteriales > Ignavibacteriaceae > FEN-1297. Next base: position 6,646 of record JBJKSH010000005.1, read on the forward strand.
TTCGTCTTTATTTTAACGACAACAAGCCGCTTATTTTAAGAACTCTTAACTACCTTGATGAACGACTAGACAGCAAAACATTTTTCAGAGCAAACCGGAAGCATATAATTAATTTAAAATGGATTGAAAGCATAGAACCCTGGCTTAACGGCGGACTTCTTGTAAAATTAAAAGGAGGGAATAAAATTGAAGTATCCAGAAGGCAGGCAATAAAATTTAAGGATATGCTGAGTTTGTAGGAAACTAAAAAAGTTCAGGCGTAAGTTCAAATTTAAGAAAAATTAGTTGAACAATACCCATGAAATTCCGAAACGAATACCTCTTTGCGGCATGGGATAATATGGTATTAAATAATATTGGTTGTTTAATAAATTTTGCCAGGTAAAATAAACAAAGGCAACGCCTTGAATTTCTCCCACGGCAGTAAAATCAACATCCCAGTTTTCATTTACTGTTATATTATTTAAATATTTTTGTTTACTGTTGAAATAAAATATAAATCCTGTTTTTAAATGCAGATTGGAATGAAACAAAATATCTTTATAATAAGCGCCGCCGGTAAATTTTATTTTTGGCAGTAAATACAAATCGCCCGGCGAACCCGGTACATTGTAATACGAAGTAGTCGATTCCAAATCAACCTTCCAGAAGTTATAATTTAAATTTACCCCTGCGCCGTTTAAATTTTTAAAATACGGCTCGTAGTTAATAAAACCGTAAGTGCCTGGTAAAACTATATTATTTATTTTAAAATATTTTATTCCGGCTAAAAAACCATTTGACATATACTTTGCACCGGCCTCATAATCCGTAACCGAATAAAAATTATTTGAAGTTTTGTAATTAGAAAAACCGGCATAAAATTTTATTTCATTTGAATAGCGGTAAGTTAGGTCTGCACCGGCTCCGCTGTAAGCACCGTTTAGTTCGGGATAAAAAGAACTGCCGGAATTGTTGGTATGCTTATAATAAACAGATGGAATCAGAGTGCTGTCCAGCAAATTTGCAGATGCAATTACGGCAAGAGTATAGCGGCTGTATTTTACCGGATAATAATTAAGATAACTGTTGGAGAGTGAATAATACTTTAAATTTCCGGTTTCGAAATTTGAATTTAATTGAAGGTTAAAAATATCCCACGCATAATTTTCTTTAAGTGCCGCACCATAAACTTTATTCTTATCAATCGCTTTGTAAAAAACAGTGTTCTGCTTCTGATTTAAATCCGTCTGGTCGTAATAATAATAAAGATTAATATCCGTATAAGAGTTCTTAATAAATTTACCGAGCAACCTTAAATTAAAGTGATGATATTTTGAGCTAAGGTTTTCAAAAGGATTATAAACCGGCGCAGTAGTTTGATATAACGAAAAATATTGGGGATTAAGCTTTAAGGTGCTGTCATAATTTACACCGCCGTTAAGCCCCACTTTAGAATTTAAGAAATCATAGCCGGCAATTAAATTAATATTATCGGAAATAAAATATTTAAGTTTAACTTTTGCGGCCCACTGATTAAATGCACTGTTGGTATAACTGCTGTCGTACTTTCTGTTGGTTATGTCCAGCGAAACATTTAACTTTTTAAAAGCATGTTCGTTAAAAATAACATCAATAAAAGCTTCGCCGTCCGGTCCCTGGTAGTATTTGATCCTGGAATATGGTTTGGGAGTTAGAAAGTCCCTTGATATAAAATTAACGGAAACCGGGCTGCTTACCGGCCCATATAAAAATCCTCTAGGCAAGGGTACAATTTCTATAGAATCAATATACTCTGATTGTATGTCGTTTAAATCCAGAGAATTCGTCAAGCGGTTGTTTTGAAGAATACCGTTCTTAAAAAAACTAATTCCGTTAAAGCCGATACCGAACAGCATAGTTTCGTTAGGTTGGCCGATGAATCCGTAATCTCTTACATAATTAAAGCTGAAGTTTTTAAACAAATCCCCGGTGTAGCGGTAGTCTAGGTGGTTTATGGTTTTCCGGTTAATGAATGTGCTGTAATTAAAAAACGGAAGCTGGTAAATTGGTGACAAAGTATCGGCTTTAGCTATATTATTTTTCTTTAACGAATCACTTACTGCTAAAGAATCATTTGCATATTTTAAAACGGTATCTTTCGGTAATTGACCGCCTGCCGGCTTTACCGTAATGTTTTTACCGGATGCGCTTTGTAAAAGGCCGGAATTAATTTTGCCGGAACGGATCATATTTCGGGAAGAATCAATCGATTGAGAAAACCCCGGTTCAATGAAGAACAAAAATAAAAACGATAGTAAAATAATCCTTCTGTTCAACGGTAAAAATATTTTTGTAAAAGTATACTTGAAAATAAATAAATTTTGAAATAAAGTAATTATATAATATTTTATATACGAATAATATTTATTTATTTCATTTAAAAATTAATCAATAACTAATTTAAAGGAAAAGCGCTATGGCAGATGCAAAACCTATGACCAAATCTCAAATTCTGGACCATCTAGCAAAGAAAACCGGCTCGACAAAAAAATTGTCCGCCCAATTCTTGGATGAGCTTGTTACATTAGCTCATAAAGAAGCAAAAAAATCTTTCGTTATTCCCGGTTTGGGAAAACTGCTTGTTGTTAACAGGAAAAAAAGAGTTGGTAGGAACCCTGCCACCGGCGAATCTATGGTTATTCCTGCAAAGAAAGTTCTTAAATTCAGAATAGCAAAAGCAGCTAAAGATGCTGTTCTACCCAAGAAATAATTTTTTGTTTTAAATTGAAAGTCCGTCTTAAGGCGGGCTTTCAAATCTTTAATGCGGGAAATACCAAAGCTGTTATTACTTGTCGGCTAAAATTTTTTCATTCATACTTATACGCCTTTTTTAAAATATATTTGCAAGGCACAATAGAATTGGTTTGAATTATTTATAAATTTAAGCCTGTTAAATTAAAGAAATTCTATTCCGGAGTTGTGTCCATGGCTGATAAGTTTTACGGTAAGTTATATTTTTTGCTGCTTTTATTTTTTGCTTCTATTATTACACCTATTTTTACCCAATTAAATGCACAAGAAATTAGCGATTTAATACAGCCCGTTCATTTAATTTCCGGGCAAACCGATTCTATTTTAATAAGCGACCTCTTTTTTACCAAAGATTATAACTTAAAATTCCTGCCTAATAAAAATATTAGAACAGAGTATGTTCCTTCATCCGGGATGCTTTACCTTACCGCAGATACCTGCTTTGACGGACTCGGTCTGTTAGATTTTAAATACGGCAATGGAACTTATGAACTGCCGGTAATTTCGGAAGCCGCTTACCGCCATACATTTACTTTTATCCCGTCAAACGCTGTGAAAAAAGTTTTCTTATTCGGCAGCTTTAACGGATGGAATAGAAGCAGCCTCCCGATGGCGAATGATAACGGAGCTTACAGTATTACGATTTCTTTGCTGCCCGGCAGGTACGAATATAAATTTTATGAAGACGGAAAAGAAATGCTGGATCCCGTCAATCCTGTTAAAGTTCCCAACGGATTGGGAGGCTTTAATTCGGTTTTAAATATTTTGCCTCGTGATTCGGGAAAAACATTTTTACATGTTCTTGGAAAAACCATTGCCGATACTTCTCTTACCCTTTCTTTTTTTTATGAAAATGAAAATCAAAAAGCACCGGTTAATTTTAGGGATATTATTGCTCTTATAAACAATAAAAAAATTACCGGCAGCAACATAAAAATTTACGGTGATACAATTAAAGTTTTTATTTCAGGCAAAGCTTTGAAGAAAAACGTAGTTGTTAGATTAGCTGTTGATCAAGACGACCAGGCAACTAATATTCAGACAGTAAGATTATTTAAAGGAATTCCCGCAGGATATGAGAAAAATGTTACGTCGCAAGATCAGGTAATTTATGCGATTATGATTGACAGGTTTTACGACGGCGATAAATCAAATGATAAACCTATTATTCTTCCTCATTTATCTTACAAAGTAAATTACCAGGGCGGAGATTTCCAGGGTATAATTGATAAAATAAACAGCGGGTATTTTGATTCGCTAGGCGTAAATACTTTATGGATTTCACCTGTGGTAGACAACCCCGATAGCGCTTATACTGCATACTCTCCGCCGCACAAGCTGTTCACCGGTTACCACGGTTACTGGCCGCTTCATTCTTATAAAGTTGAAGAACATTTCGGAACAATGAAGTTACTAAAGAAATTAATATCAACCGCACATGAACATAAAATAAAAGTTCTAATTGATTATGTAGCTCATCATGTATTCATTAAAAATCCGATTTACAAAAAACATCCCGATTGGTTTGGTTCGCTATATCTTCCAAATGGTAAAAAGAACATTGGGTTGTGGGACGAAGACCGGCTGACAACCTGGTTCGATACTTTTCTTCCGACATTTAATTACCTCGGCTCTAATGCAGCAAGGAAAGCAATGACGGATAATGCCGTTTGGTGGCTTAAACAAACAGACGCCGACGGTTTCAGGCATGATGCGGTTAAACACGTCCCTAATGTTTTTTGGCGGCTTCTTACAAAAAAGATTAGGCAAGAAATTGAAATTCCCGAACACAGAACTATCTTTCAGATCGGAGAAACTTTCGGCAGTTATAAATTGGTTAGTTCTTATGTTAATAACGGGCAGTTAAATGCCCAATTTAATTTTAATCTTTATGATGCTGCAATGCAGACTTTCCTTGCTAAAAATTCTTCGTTTAAAACACTTGATAACGAAATTCACAAATCCTTTTCAATCTTCGGTGTTAACAATTTAATGGGCAACATAATGGACAGCCATGACAAGGTTAGGTTTATGGCTTTTGCGGACGGCGAGGTTCCTCTTAACGGCGGGGATGCTGCAGAAATCGGATGGAACAATCCTCCAGAGGTTAAACATAAATCCAGTTACAAAAGACTCAAACTGTATTTAAGTTATTTGCTTACCATACCCGGTGTGCCTGTAATTGATTACGGCGATGAAATTGGAATGACAGGTGCAGCCGACCCCGACAATAGGAGAATGATGAGGTTTGGGAACCAGCTTACCAAACCGGAAAAAGAAACTCTTACCGATGTAAGAAAAATTATTCATATAAGAGACAGCAATTCCGCTTTAAGGTACGGTGATTTTTACACCGTTAAAGCTGGTTCCAACTGCTACGCTTACATCCGCTCGGATTTTAACGAAAGGATTCTTACAATAATAAATAAAAGTTATAAGCCGCAGAATATAGACATAAATTTGCCTGAATTTTATAATGTTAATTCCGGTATCGGTTTGTATTCCGGGCAAAAAATATTAATAAAAGAAAATAAAATTAATATTACCATGCCCGGCAATTCATTTAGAATATTTAAGCTATTATATTAGATTATATGAAGAAATTTTTCATTATTTTATTATCTGCCTTTATATTTTTTTCTTGCAGCAGTAAAAAACAAAATTTTAAGAAATTGGATTCCAGGATGAATGAGATTTCTATAAATTACGTAAAGCTTGTTTTAAGAATAGGACAGCTTGACGATGATTTTGTAGATGCGTATTACGGCCCCGACAGCTTAAAACCTAACGATAAACTAGCTACTGCAGAAGATTCGCTTAAAGTAAAAAACGAATGCAATGCCGAAACTGATACGCTGTTAAATAATCTGGAAGCATTAAAAGATTATAAATCCGACGAGATGCTTACACTGCGGTATAGATTTTTATTTAAACAGCTTCTTGCTGTTAAAGCAAAATTATTTATGATTGGCGGCGGTACGCTTTCTTTTAATGATGAGAGCAAAGCCTTATATGATGCCGTTGCTCCGGCTTACTCCAAAGAACATTTCGAAAATATTATCAACAGGCTGAACGAATTACTCCCCGGTAAAGGTAACATAGGCAAACGCCTGGAAGATTTTAGGAAACAATTTATTGTTCCTAAAGACAAAATAGAAACCGTATTCAATACGGCAATTAAAGAATGCAAAAAAAGAACGCTTGAACATATTACACTTCCCCCCGGAGAAAACTTTAAAGTTGAATATGTTTCCGGCAAACCGTGGAGCGGCTATAACCTGTACAAGGGAAATTACTTTAGTGTTATACAGATTAATAAGGATTTACCTATTTATATAAACCGCGCAATTGATCTTGCTGCTCACGAAGGCTATCCGGGGCATCATGTTTATAATTGCCTGCTTGAAGCAGACCTCGTAAAAAAATACAATTGGGAAGAGTTTACGGTTTACCCGTTGTTCAGCCCCCAGTCTTTAATTGCGGAAGGAACTGCAAACTACGGCATCAATATGCTCTTCCCCGGCAATTCAAAAATAAAATTCGAAAAGGATGTCCTTTTCCCTTTGGCAGGGCTGGATGCTTCCAAAGCGGAAAAGTATAACGAAGTTCTTAATTTAATTAAGGAACTTAGCTTTGCCGATAATAATGCCGCAAGAAACTTTCTTAACGGCAGGTGGAATAGAAATGAAACAATAAACTGGCTGGAAAATATTTGTTTAATGACACGCGAAAGGGCGGAACAAAGGCTTCACTTTATTGAAAAGTACAGAAGTTATGTAATAAACTATAATGTAGGTGAAGAAATTGTAAAAAATTTTATTTTAAGAAACGGCGGAACAATAACTAACCCGGCAAAAAGGTGGGAGCTCTTTAAATACATTCTTACAAAGCCGTTAACACCTTCCGGGCTGCAAAAACTGGTTTTCTAAAATTTAATTATTATGGCCGGAAAAAATCAAATTGATTCTAGTACAAAATTTTTTATAGCAGTAATCGGTATTACCGTTATTGCCATTATATTGAAAGAACTAAGCCAAATTTTTATTCCTTTTGTTATTGCTTACTTTTTATATTTTTTATTTTCTCCGCTTAACACATTTCTTGTAAAGAAAAAAATACCGGCGTTTGCGGTTGTTATTCTTGATATATTAATTATAGTTTTAATTATTTGGGGAACTTCTTCATTTATAATTGGTTCGGTTATAAGGTTTGGTAAGCAGGTGCCGGAATATTTCGACAAGCTGAATAATATTGTCTCGGGATTTGCCGTATCTTTAAAAATAAATGATGCCTTCTTTACAAATTTTTCAATTCAAAAATTAATTTCAAGAATAGACTACAGGAACCTTGCCGGGGGAATCTTCAGTTCTACCGTACCGCTAATTGGAAGCGCTTTATTTATTTTGTTCTTCTTTATTTTTGTATTCAGCGGCCACGAGATGTTTTACGAGGCTATTAAAAACAGATATGTCTTAAAAAAAGTTAAACCGGAATTAAAAAAAATTAGGAAAAAATACAAATCGTCTTTAGAAGAACCGAATACGGACTACAACCAGTGGCTTAATGATAAATTAAATATAGAAAGGCGGGAAAAAGAAGTTAAACTTGCCAACACCTTTAAAGCCATTACGGAACAAATTCAACGGTATATAATTATTAAAATTTCCGATAATCTTGCGGCGGGTATTGTAGTAACAATCTTTCTTGCAATACTTGGAATCGACTTCCCTATTATATGGGGATTGTTTGTCTTTCTTTTAAATTTTATTCCGTCTATCGGCTCGGCAATTGCCCTAATCCTACCGGTTACATGGACGCTTCTTCAATCCGGTTCAATAACTTTTGCACTGGTTGTTCTGGTTATTATTGCCGCTGTGCAAACTTTATTTTTCAATTTAATTGAAACAAGTTTTTTAGGCAGAAGATTAAATTTAAACCCCATGCTTATTTTAATGGCAGTTTTAATCTGGGGTTATATCTGGGGAGTTGTGGGTATGCTGTTTGCCGTTCCCCTTACCGCAATAATTAAAATAATCATTTCAAATTCCGATTCCAAAAATTTAAATTTTATAAGCAATTTAATGAGTAAAGGGTAACAACAGTCTAACCGTCTTTCATCTTTTCTTTTAACTGCCTGCTTAAGCTGATCTTTACGTAATCAAAATATTCCTTGCCAATTGTAATTTCACGAAAGATTTCATTTAAATTTTCTTTTGTAATTTTGTTGAAATCTTTTTCCAGTGGGGTAATACATACGCCGCCCAGATCTACTGCTGCAGGGCTTAAGAGAATGTTTTTTTCCCCTTCGGCAAAATAATGATGCGGTCTATGCTTTTGCCTTAGGAAAATAATAATTCGCCAGCCTTTTTCTTTTTCAAAGGATGAAATAATATTCATCATCGGCTCATTATTATTTTTCATAAGAGTTTCATAAACATTATAGAATTTATTAAAGACTCTTGCAATACGTTTTTCATTTATGCCTTCAATGGAAATAAATCTTCTCAGGCCGTCGTCCACCCCGTAAGCGCGGAGTTCATCACCTTCAAGTAAAATTTCCCCGTAACCGGTTTTAAGGTTAAAGTATTCGTCTTCTACAGGCATAAAAAATTTACTGCCCGCCTGAAAATGAAGATGGTCCGGTGCCGATGCCCCACACCCGGGACCGTTGTAAAACACAGTATAGTAATTTGATAAGTCCTTACTAAATTCCAGCAGACTGCTAAAACTATCTTTAATTCGCTGCGGAAAATGGTTAATGTTTGGAAGAGTATAATGCTCGGGGAAGATAGGAAAAGGATTGCATAAAATTAAATATTCCTGCCCGTATAAAATACCCTTCTGTTCGCCGGGAAGATTTTCGTAACACAAAAAACATTTTCTTTTTTTTAATGATTTCGCATCTACTTTTGCTGAACTGGAAATAATTCTACCCGGGTTAAATTGAACATTTAGTTTAAATCCGTCAAAGTTAAAAGTTTTTATTTGCACTGAACTTAATGAATCGTAGCCGTCTGCAAGCTGCTGCCATGTAACCTTTTGATTTTCAAGAAGCAGCCTGGCTGCGCTTCCAAAATATTTATTTTTAACAAATGCCTCGGCTTCCGCACGAGTGAATAAAATATTCTCAAGAACTTTATAATTATTTTTACTCACTTTGAACCCGCGTTTAATTTTTGCCTGGCATTTATTTCAAAGGTTCTAATCCTATCCTTGTAAAGGTTATAATTATTTTGCTTCTCAATAGATAAAGCAGCATCCGAATTGCCTTCCCATCTCCGGCAGATATAAACGGGGTCGTAAATTCTGCCTATATGGTAGCGGCGCGAAATTGCAAGCCCAAGTGCATAATCTTCACCGTAACTAACATTGGGAATTTTAACCTGCCTAAGAATCGGAGTATAAAAAGCTCTTGGTGCACCCAGACCGTTTATTCTCAATGCATTATTTCTGCCGTTATCGGGAGTCCATTCTTTATGCGCAATTATTCCCGGCGGTATTTCATTTAATTTAAAATCCGTAAGCTTGTAAGCACCCACTACCATAGCGCATTTTTCATTTATAAAGACATCTACTATTTTCCGTAGAGTATTTTCATCAAAATAAATATCATCGCTGTCCAGTTGAACGGCAAACCTTCCGCATTTTTCATTATGAGCAGCTTCATTCCAGCATCCGCCAATTCCAAGATCCTGTCTTTCAGGAATTATATGAATCAGCCGGTTGTCTTTCTTCTCAAGTTCATTAAGAACTTCTGTCGTTCCATCGGTTGAATGATTATCGACCACGATAAGATTAAACGGAAAATTTGTGTTTTGTGCAAGCACAGATTCAACTGCATCTGCAATTGTTTTAACCCTGTTTTTTACAGGAATTATCACCGATGCTTCAAATTCAAATTTTTCTTCCGAAGGATCAATGTTTGTAAACTCCGGTTTTAAATAAGCTCCTATTTTCTTTAAATGTTCCGTTGCGGCTTCTTCCATCTCAATTTGAACCCGCCGGTTATCCGGGTTAACATAATCAAATAATTTTTCACCGGACTTACGGCTATCTGTTTCAACCGATGTATAAAGATACTCCGGTATTCTAACCAATGGATGATGCCTTGAAATGCTTAAGCGTAAATTGTAAAGACCTGCAAAATTATACCCGGATTTATTATTAGCTTGAGCTTTTTGCAGGGCTTCTTTAGAAAAGAATAACAAAGGGCCGAAATTAAAATCGTCTCTTATGCTTCCCTGTTGATAATCAATTACAGGATGAACGGAACGTTCGCCGTTTTTTATTTCATAATAATCCGAATAAACCAAACCGGCGCCGGTCATATTTGCCGCATCAATAAATCTTTCCGGTGCATATTGGCCAAGGTTTATTAAAGTATCCTGTGTAAGGAATAGTGCAAAGTCCGTTAAAGTATTTTTTATTATAAAATCTATTGTTTTGCTGCCGGTTAAAATATCAACTTCAATTATTTCACAATCAGTTAACTCTTTAACCTGATCGAATTGAGAAAGAAGAAAAATTTTTTCTACCAGGCCGGTTTCCTTTAGCTGATTTACGGTATCAAGCGTATGTTCATTACCTCCATAGGGCAGGTATGCTGTTACTTTTTTTAACATAATTCTCCATTTCAAAAAAAATTAAACGCTGCAAAATTAAAGATAAGAAAGGGAAGAAGAAACAGGTAAAACCGGCTTTTAATTTTAATTTTTAATTTTTGCTGTTTCATAAATTTCCAGAACTTTGTCTGTTAACATTTCCAAATCGAAATTTGCAGCTGCTCTTTTTCTTGCGGCGGCACCAAATTCATTTCTGGTACCGGGAGAACTAATCAGCCAATCGATTTTCTTTGCCAGGTCGGAACTGTTTTTATTTTCAAAAAGGTATGAAGTAACATTGTCTACGGCAATATCAAGAACGCCGTCGGAATTGGAACAAACGGAAGGTCTGCCCATTGCCATTGCTTCTGCAAGTGCAATGCCGAATGCTTCGCCGTGGGAAGGGAAAACGAAAATATCCGTAGCGGCTAAAATATCGGGCGTATCGCTTCTGAATCCGGTAAAAATTATATTTTTTATTTTAAGGTCTTCTGCCAGTTTCTTTACGGATTCTTCATAATTATTTTCACCCCGGCTAGCTTCGCCTACCACTAAAAATTTTAAATACTTATGCCTTGAATTTAATTCGGCTGCAGCATGCAGAAAATCTTCATGTCCTTTTCCCGGGCTAAATCTTGCCAGCATTCCTATAACAATATCATTTTTGTCAAAACCGAATTCTTTTATAATTTTATTTCCGTCTGCCGCCTCGGGACTAAACTTTGCGGTATCTATCCCGTTATGCAGCAGCAGTACTTTTTCTTCCGGCAACGGACATGTATCAATTAAATTTTTTTTAATTACATTGCTTATTGCCAGTGCAAAAGTAAGCCTGTTATAAATCCATTTATGCAAGCGGTCATTCTTTTTTATAAAGGAGCCGACTTGTTTTGTAAGTATTAAAGGAGTACTGCTTTTAATCAGTTTTAGTGCCGGAACAAGCAGCCATAAATCTTTGGATGCTTGAGTATGTATAACATCGTAATTTCCCCGGCGTATAATGTTGCCTAATTTTATTGTGCTTAACGGATGTATATAACCGGATGCTTTAACCGGATAAAGTATTATACCTATATTATTTGCCTCAATGTGAAGCCTTGATTCGGCAATACAAACGAGCTCAACATTTACATTCCTTTTAATAAGCTGCTTAACGGCGGTAAGTGTAAACATTTCCATTCCGCCCCAGCTTTTTGAAAGGCAAGAGTAAAGTACTTTCATAAAAGATTAATAAATTTTTTTTAGTTTAGCGTTATGAAAATAATGAACTAAAATTTCATCAAACTGATAGCCCCTTGCAGCCATTACAGCAGCTCCAATCTGGCAAAGGCCTACTCCGTGTCCCCAGCCAGCTCCGTTAATAATAAATTTTTGCGGAACGCCGTTTTGTAAATTCTCCCTGGTAATAATAATTGCAGAGCTGTATAAATGACTCGGTGAAAGCACTCTTCTTATTTCCAGTTCTTTTCCTATAATAAGAATTTTTTTTGTCCCTTCTATTTTAAGCTTTATTAATCTTGAAGATTTACCTCTTTCAACCGGAATTAGGTCAATAATATTCCCGAAGTCAATACCGGTTTTATTTGAAAGGAGTTCGGATAATTCCTGCTGGGTGTATTCAATTTTCCACCTGTAAAAATCTGTAGTTTCCTGGTCAAAGTCCGGTAAAACCTGGGTAAGAATTTTTTTATCTTTAGTATTGCAAAAGGCAGGCGGACTGCTCATAATCCACTTTCTTGCATTTGCTTCGTTGGAAAAATCCATGTTGTAATTTTCCGGCTCAAATTTATAATCTATAATAGAAGAAAGGTACTCGTAATTAACCGGTTCCCAAACATTACCGAATGACTCGCTAATGCCTCCGCAGGATTTTGAATATCTTGCATCGCAAATTTTTCCGCCGGAGGTTAGCACAACACCGGAAGTTTGTTTAACGGCTTGCCTTGCAGCTTCCGTAAAAATTTTTGTAATACCCTGGTATCGCTGGCAATGATCATCCGCGCATACATCAAATAGTTTGTGGTCTTCCCTGTCGTACCATTTTATTAATTCCGAATCACTTTTAAACTCCGTACGGTACTTCTTTCTTTCGGATTTAATATTACCGGACTTTTCTATTTGAGAAAGGAGCCAGCTTCGTGAAATTATTGAATGCGCCTTTAACAGTTGAAGAGAACTTTTCGCACTCATCTCGGAAGATATTACACTTACCAGGTAGTTTTCAATAGGAAGAATATTTATTGCGGTTATTTTACTGCCTTCTTTTATAAGTTTTAAATTACCGGTAAATCTTTCTTTTTCTTTCCGCTCCCAGTGGAATTTTACTCCGATAGTAACTCCTTTTAATAAAAAGGATTCAACTTCGGGCAGTTGGGGCTCGAATATTATTTCACCGGAGATTTGAATTTTTTCCTTGTCACTCCGGCAGATTATTCTGTCTTCGGCAATTTCCGCGGTATATTTGCCGCTAAATGTCTGCTTAAATCCGAATGATCTAAAATCACCGTGCAATTCGAATTCTATTTTTTCTTCGGTAAGAATACCGACACTTATATCGGGTTCTTGTGTAATTTTTATCATTAAATTTTATTTTCTGTTTTTTAATAAAATTTCTAATTGAAGTATCAAAATATAAGAATTAGGGGTGATTAAAAGTAAGTCTAATGTTAATGACATTGGGAAATATTAAATAAACTGCTTATGTTAATATTAATTTTATTTAAATTATTTATGTTATGTAAAACTTTGAAGCCTGCTTGATTTGGGCATCCTTCAAGGTTTAAAAAACCGCGACCTTGAAGGATAGTAAATTATTTATGGATGGTAAAGAAAAAACGGTAAATATAATCGGTTTTCCGATGGACCTGGGCGCTGGTAGAAGAGGAGTTGATATGGGTCCTTCTGCATTACGTATAGCGGGTATTAAAGAAAAATTGGAAAAACTGGGTTATAAAGTAACAGACAGCGGAGATATTTTTATCCAAATAATGGAAAGGCAAAAAATTTCTAACCCTAAATTAAAATATTTAGCTGAAATACTTAAAACTACTGCAACTCTTGCCGGCAAAGTAGAAAAAGTTTTGGAGAAAGGACAATTTCCTTTATGTATAGGCGGCGATCATTCTATGGCGCTGGGCAGCATTGCGGGTATTTCATCTTACTGCAGAAAAAAAGGATTAAAGTTCGGAGTAATTTGGATAGATGCCCACGCCGATATGAACACCGACGAGACCACGCCTTCCGGGAACATTCATGGTATGCCGCTGGCCGCTGCTCTTGGATTAGGTTATGATAAACTAGTTAACCTGTGCGGGTTTTCCCCAAAAGTTCAACCGGAAAATTGCGCACTTATCGGCATAAGAAGTATTGATCAAAGAGAAAAGCTTAACATTAAAAAAGTAAATCCTTCCGTTTATACAATGACGGACATTGACAAACTCGGAATCCACAGAGTTATATCCCGCGTATTAAATCAGTTTAGGGAAAATGTGGATCATATTCATGTAAGCTTCGATCTCGACAGCGTTGATCCTTCCGTCGCACCCGGTGTTGGAACGCCTGTACAGGGAGGATTAACTTACAGAGAGACCCATCTTTTAATGGAATCTATTTCGGAATGCGGATGCATTTCTTCACTTGGTGTTGCAGAGGTAAACCCGATTCTGGATACAAAAAACAAAAGCGCTGTTTTTGCAGCAGAAGTTGTCGCTTCCATTATGGGAAAAAGAATATTGTAAATTATTTAACTATATGGGATTCAAAATTTGAAACAACCGCCGATATTAATTTATTCAATAACTTTTTTAATTCTTGCCCTGTTGTTTAACCTGGTAGGAATTATAAATGTGGGTAATTATGAAATCCTTGCTTATACATTTTCTTTTTACGGTTTAAGCAATGTATATGCTTCAATGGGGCATAACAAAAAGCTTCAGCTTTTTTTGGGCAGTTCTGTTTTTTTAATAGGCATCGATTTTTTAATTATAAGCCTGTTCGATGTGTTTAATACATCCGGTATTATCTTCCCTTCAATTGTATTAATAATTAGCATCAGCAGTTTTATTTTATTCTTGGATAACACCGATGATAAAGCAATTCTTTTTGTATCAATTATATTTGCACTTTTAGGAATAATATATTCTACGAGCGCAGGAAACCTGCGTATCATTTCGTTTATAAATTCACTTACTTCTATTGCATCCGGTTACTGGATAATGCTGATTATAGTATTGGTTGTGTTTATTTTAATAAGAAGGAATGAGGAATAAATTTATTGAAGCGTTCCCGTAAGTATTATTTCCCGGGATGGTTTTTGAGGAGCTTCCTCTGTTTCTTCCGAAACAAGAAATTTAGTTTCCCCGTTGTTGGATAGTTCGGGCAATTGAAAAGGGAAATATTCAACTTTGCCGGATGAAATATCGGAAACCTTAAATGACCCCAATGAAGTATATTTATTATTAATAATTACCCACAGCACATAAAAGCTGCCGTTTGAAAGAGCCGGAACATTAGAAAGCTGCAGGTAACCTTTACTGTTTTCAAAACTTATTATAAGCTTACCGTAACCCGGCGCACCGTTCTTAACAGCTGTAAGGTTTACAATTTTTACATTTTTTGTAAGCAGCAGTTTCTGAAGATTACGATTGTTATTTACCTGCAAAGAAAGCGAATTTATTCTATGGTCTAATTGATCTACGCTGTTTCTATATACGGTAACATCCGAAGAAATTTTAAGATAGACAAAAATTAATCCCGCAGCAAAAATAATAAATAAAACGGCAGCAATAATAATTCCGGCTTTACTTCCTTTTTTATCGGGAATTTCTCTTTTTCTAAAAGTTGAATACGGCTGTCTTTCTTTTAAAGTTACTTTAGGAGGTTCATTTTTTTTATTTATATTTTCTTCGCCGTTCCTTTTTTCAATTTCCGGTTCAGCAATATTTTCTTCCTGATTTTCATCCAGGTTAATTTCGAAATCCTCTATTCTATTTTTTATAGTTCCGATTACAGGGCTTTTTTCTTCTTCATCGGGAGGTTCGGGTTCTTCCTCTTTAGTTCTGGCAGTTACAACCTCAAACTCTTGAATAGTTTGATATTGAGGTTCCTCCCTATCAATTTTTTCATCCTCCAATTTTAAATCTTGTTCTTCCTGCAAAAACTCTTCCTCTATCTCCTGTTCGGCATTCAAGTTATTTTGCCCGGCAGCGGCAGGTGCATCAGAAACAGTTTTTTCGGGTTGTTTTTCTTTTTCAATCTCTTGCTCATTCGGTTTTTGCGTTACGGTTTTTTCACCGTTTTTTTTGCCGGGTTTTCCGTCTTTTACTCTATAAAGTTTTCTGGCAACTTTATCTTTTAACTGCGGGCTGGGAATTTCCATACCTAAAATTGAAGGAAACAATGCAGCAAGATTTTGAAGCTCGCCTAGCTCCCTGGCGGAATATTCTCCGCCGGAATTAATATAACCTGTAAGTTTATCCCGCTCATGCCTATCCAAACACCCCAGGGCATAAGCATAAAGCAATTCGTCATATTCGTTTTGAACAGGCATCATTCTTCCCCTTTAACTAAGTTGTCGCGCAAGTTGCTTAGTGCAAGCTTAATTTTCGATTTAACTGTAGGCAGAGGTATATTTAATCTTTCCGCAATTTCAATTTGTGTTAAGCCTTCGTAATATGCAAGATACAAAACATACTGCTGCGCATCTGTAAGCTTTTTTAACGCAAGCTCAACATTTTCTTTTAAATTAAGTGCAGTCTTAATATCAAGCGGATCAATCTCAGGCGAAAGTTGCGGAATTATATAACGGTTTTCATATTCCTCGTCATATTCGAGTAATACTTCACCGGGCTTTGAACGCTTTAACGCATCAACTGCTTTGTTCCTGGAAAGGGTAATAAGCCAGGTATAAACATTTGGAGTTTCGAAATTAAATAGATTTATCTTGCCCCAGATAATAACAAATACATCACATAAAACCTCTTCGGCCAGCTTTTCGTTGTTAACTATCTTTTTTATTATTGTAAACAAGAGAGAAGAATAGCGGTTATACAACGCTTCCAATGCCTTAGAATCATTGGAGGCCACCCTTTGCATTAATTCAATATCGGTTGAAGGCATTTGTAAGGCCAAATTTACCCGTTCTCTAAAATTCTTTGAAATCTATTGCAAAAGTAAAGCTATGCACGTTAAAAATCAATTAGTTAGAATCTTGTAATAATTCCTTCGGTTTTTAAACTGCACAAGAAATTGAAAAGTTAATTGATATTTATTTATCGGAGATTGAGGTACTATTTACAAATAACTATTAATTAACAACTTCTTTATTTTGTTATGCCGGAATATGTTTATGGTTATCCTTCATTTTATTATCTTTGCATAAAAAATTTAAACTAAGCAAGATTTTAAGTATTAACAAAAAACCCGTAAAACATGAAAGAAATTACTTCAAGAGAAATTCGACAGCAATTTTTAGATTTTTTTAAAAATAAAAAACACAGGATAGTTCCGAGTTCACCCGTTGTACCGTTTGATGATCCGACTCTATTATTTACAAATGCCGGAATGAATCAGTTTAAAGATGTTTTTTTAGGAACCGGAAGTAGGGATTATAACCGTGCCGCAGATACTCAAAAGTGTATTCGGGTAAGCGGCAAGCATAACGACCTGGAAGAAGTCGGACACGATACTTATCATCATACATTTTTTGAAATGCTCGGTAACTGGTCCTTTGGAGATTACTATAAAGCCGAAGCAATTGAATGGGCATGGGAACTTTTAACGGGAGTATGGAAACTTCCTAAAGAACGACTGTGGGCTACGGTTTACAGAACGGACAATGAAGCATTTGAATTATGGAAATCCAAAACGGATATTAACCCGGATCATGTTTTAAAGTTTGATGAAAAAGATAACTTTTGGGAAATGGGCGAAACCGGTCCATGCGGGCCTTGTTCTGAAATTCATATAAACTTAAGCAATGATTTTAACAACCCGGAATATGTAAATGCAGGCAAACCCGAATGCATTGAAATATGGAATCTGGTTTTTATTCAGTACAACCGCGATGAAGAAGGAAACCTCCACGAACTTCCTGCAAAGCATGTGGATACGGGCATGGGCTTCGAAAGAGTCTGCACTGTACTTCAAGAGAAAAACTCTAATTACGATACCGATGTTTTTACTCCGCTTATAAATGCGGTTTCGGATTTAACGGGAATAAAATATGACAATGAAGAAAATAAAATTCCTATGCGTGTAATTGCCGATCATATAAGGACACTAACATTTGCAATTGCAGACGGCGCAGTACCGGGTAATGACGGGCGGGGATATGTTTTACGAAGAATTTTAAGAAGAGCTGCACGCTACGGCAGAAAATTGAATCTTAAAAAACCTTTTCTTTTCAGCCTCGTAAATATTCTGGTTGAAAACATGAGTGATGTATTCCCCGAAATAAAAGATAAGCAGGGTTATATTGAAAAAGTTATTCATGCCGAGGAAGAAAGTTTTAATGCAACACTTGACAGAGGCATTGAGCTTTTTGAAGAAGTAATTAAAGGCTTATCCGGTTCCGGCGGCAAGGTTGTCCCGGGGAAAGATGTTTTTATGCTTTACGATACTTTCGGTTTTCCTGCCGATCTTACAAATGTTATGGCAAAAGAAAAAGGGTTTTCTGTTGATGAACAAGGCTTTAATATATTAATGGAAGAACAAAGACAAAGAGCTAGAGAAGCTTCCAAAGATAAATTTGCTTCCGTAAATATATCTGTGGAGGATTTATCTTCTTTCGAAATGATCAACCGGCAGAATTCCGAATTTACAGGATATGACGAACTAAAATCCAAAGCACAAATTATCGGCTACAAAAAAAATATTTCTTCGAATGGGAAAACCGGCGGCAGCGATTTAATCATATTGGACAAAACTCCGTTTTATGTAGAAGCCGGCGGACAGATAGACGACCTTGGAAAATTAAAGGCCGGAGAAGCTCTTTTAAATGTCGTTGATGTTACTAAAATAGATAACAAAACTGTTCATGTTGTAGAAAACGAAAATGAGTATCGGCTAATACCCGGGATGGATATTCTTGCTGAAGTTGATGAGGTCCGCCGCTGGGATATAATGAGGAATCACTCGGCAACGCATTTCCTTGATGCGGCTCTTAGAAAAATTTTAGGAACACACGTACACCAGGCAGGCTCATACGTAGGCCCGGACAGGCTTCGCTTTGACTTTACCCATTTTGCAAAGTTAACTGAAAGCGAATTAAACGATATTGAAACTCTGGTAAACGAACAACTAAGACGCAGCATTCCGCTTCAGCATCACCGTAATGTTCCTTTTGATGTTGCAAAAAAAATGGGTGCGTTAATGTTCTTCCGAGACAAATACGGCGACTTTGTAAATGTTGTGCAATTCGGAGATTTCACAATGGAATTCTGCGGCGGTACGCATGTAAAGAATTCCTCGCAGATTGGATTATTTAAAATTATAAGTGAATCATCTA
>JBJKSH010000006.1:0-7838 GCA_046704255.1 Ignavibacteriaceae bacterium
ATGAACTTGAATTCTATCAATTTATTTAACTGCCGTTAAGCGGTAACCTTAGGAAATTTTTTTTTGGAAAATAATTATTTGAGTAACAGACATGCTGGAAACAATTTTTGATTACAGGCTGGTTTTAGATTTAATAAAAGAGATGGTTTTCGTTTTAAATGAAAATCATGAGATTGTCTCCGTAAACAAAGCAGCAGCAGACAAATTAAAACTTGAACCGGATTACCTTAAAATCAAACAGATAAAAACGGTGCTAAAAAGTTATGTATGGATCTCATTTTTTTCTTCACTAGAATCAAACGGAGAAGCAGAACTAAACGATATAAAATTAACTACACCGGACAAAGTAGAAATTGATGCAGACCTTAAGGCTGCTAAAGTAGAAACCGGGAGTAACTCCGTAATAATTCTTATAATAAATGATATCAGCAGTTATAAAAAAGAAAGGCTGGAACTTTTAAGATTTTCGAATGCTTTACATTTTGCTGCAAACCCGATTCAAATTACCGATGCAAAAGGAACAATGGTTTATGTTAATCCCGCTATGGAAAAAGCAAGCGGATATTCAAAGGAAGAATTGCTCGGGAAAAACCCTAATATTTTAAGCAGCAACAAACTATCAAAAGATTTCTGGGAAAAAGTCTGGCGGAAAATTTTATCCGGGAAAGTTTGGGCCGGCCAACTGGAAAACAAGAAAAAGAACGGCACATCTTTTTATGCCGATTCCATCATTTCGCCGATTTTTGATAACGACGGTTCAACTGCAGGATACCTTGGTGTTCACAACGAAATTTCAAACAACAATGTTATAAGAGATCACCTGCAATGTATTCAAAGGCTGGGAAGCTTCGGAACATTAACAGCCGGCATTGCACACGAGGTTGGTAATCCACTTACATCAATTTCGTCTTTAACTCAATTAATACAAAAAACAACCAATGATAAAATTATAATAGATAAACTTGAGCTTGTTAAAAACCAGGTAAACAGAATATCTAACATCTTACGGCAGCTTGTAGACTTTTCGCGCCCGGTTCTAAACAATATTGAAACCGTGGAAATAAACAAGGTACTTATTAAAGCCGTTAATATGGTTAAGATTGGAAATGATTTTAATAAAATTCAATATATTACTAATTTGGACGAAAGTATACCTGAAGTAAAATTCTCTGCCGATCAGTTAATGCAGGTGTTCATTAATTTGTTATTTAATGCTGTTGATGCAATCGGCATGAATGAAGGAATAATTATAATTATAACAAAAAAATTTAATGAACACCTAGAAATATCAATAGGCGATTCGGGAAGTGGAATTCCGCCGGAGAAGATAAATAAAATTTTTCAGCCTTTCTATTCCACAAAACAAGAGGGCAAAGGCATTGGCCTTGGGCTTTGGGTAAGCTATGGTATAATTAGAAATATGGGCGGAGACATTTTTGTTGAAAGCAAAGAAAATTTCGGAAGCGAATTTAAAATTGTTCTGCCTGTAAATCCGTAAATAGATCACTTGACAAACTAGTTTGTATGCCCTATCTTTGCGCCCACAAATATGAAGCGGATCAAACAAAATATTAACTCCAAATTAAGTCTAACTGCAATGTGCTGCTGTATGATGCTGTTATATTTGCGGAAGGATGCACTTTAACTTAAATAATATTTTTTTTTCAAGCCCTTCCGTAGTTTAACCGGAAGGGCTTTTTTAGTTTAAAATGAAATTAATTAAATGAGCAAGACCATAAATTTTGATGCGGACCTGGGTACGCTTGAACTAGCTTTGGAATTAAGAAACTTAAGTAAAGATGAATCAGCAAAGAAAAACAATAACCTCCTGGGCGGTGAGGAATTACGTTATGCTTTGGAAGATTGTTCAAAACCGGATGTGGATAAGAGTCTTCACATAAATTTAAAGCCGAACGGAATTTATATTCAATTCGATCGTGAGCTAATAAAAGACAGCGTACGCGAATGGTCCTTTATGGTAAGGGATACCGTCTGGGGCGGCGGTGACATAGCTCCCGGCAATTGGCAGTACATAAGCCGCCTGGCGGATTTATACTCCAGCAACGATGACGGATTTCCGTCTATACGGTTAACTACCAGGCAGAACTTTCAGTTTCACAGGGTAGCAAAAAGTAATCTTATTCCTTTAGTAAGAAGTTTAATTGAAATTAATTCCCCTTCGTTAAACGGCTGCGGAGACAATGCAAGGAACCCTACTGCATGCCCGGTTAAATCCGGTATTTTCGATTCCAATGCTTTAGCAAGGAAAATTGGAAAATATTTTCAATTGCCGCTGGCAGAGCATTATAAAGTATTCGATAAAGACCGCCTTTCATGTGAGAGCAGGGGCTTTCAATATTCATCATTCGGGCTTCCCAGGAAATTTAAAATAGGTGTAGGCGGTTATTATTATGATGAAGAGTTGAAAAAAGAAGTAAGGTGCAATTGTAATGATATTTTAACAAACGACCTTGCAGTTATGCCTTTAATAGAAAATAAGAAATTATCCGGCTACCAGGTTTTTATAGGCGGCAGCCTCGGTCAAAAGAACGGTAAAATAACTTTCCCTGCTCTGGCAGGCGCATTCGGAATATTCTTAACTGAAGATGATCTTATGAGAGGATTGGACGCAATCGTAAAGGTGTACCAGCAAATCGGCGACCGCAAAAACAGGCATTGGGCAAGGCTAAAAAACATCCTGATAACAAAAGGCCTGGAATGTTCAGGTTATTCTATCGTATCAATACTTCACGAAGAATATATTTTTAATGAAGTAAGAGATATCGGCATTGAATGGTACAGGAATCAGGTAAAAAAAACCGGAGTAAATTTTCTACCCCCGGTTAAAATAGATTGCGGGTTGGTAAACAAACACCATGGCTGGAAAAAACAATTTGACGGTAAATGGAGTTTCGGTTTGTGGATAGAAAACGGAAGAATATCTGATGCAAATCCTCAGGGTAAGATTAAATCTTTAATAGATGAAATTGTTTCGGCAGTAAATCCATTTGCTAGAATTACCCCATCCCAGGATATATTATTCAAAGACATTCCCGGATCATCTAAAAGCAAATTAGAAAATATCTTAAAGAAATATAATTACGGAAAATACTCCAGGCTTAGGCTAAATTCGGAAGCATGCGTAGGTTTGTACACCTGTCCGCTTGCCGTAACCGAATCTGAAAAATATTTTGATCCGCTGCTTAGCGAACTGGAGAATAGAGGCTATGCAAATGTTGAAGGAGTATCAATCGGTATAAGCGGCTGCGAACGCCATTGTTCTAGGAACATACGTTATTCGATTTCCATAGAAGGAAAAGGAAGCGAATTTTTTCAGCTTAAACTTCTCCTTGGTAAAGAGGGAGAAGAGAATCTTGCAAAAGATATTGTATATAAAAATGAAAAATATTTGCGATTAATTCCAAAGGATTCCATCCCGGATTTTATATCCGCTTTAATTGATAATTACCTGGCAAACCGTGTAACGGGAGAAAATGAGATTTCAGTATTTCATAAAAGAATGGGTATGAAAGGAATAATTGAATTCTTAAAAACAAATGAAAAGACCCGTCAGTTTATGACAAAAACTTATGACCTCTACCTGGTATGAAAGGAAAATATATAAGATGACATATACGAATAAAACTTTACCCGTCCTTTTAAAAGATCCTAAAATACTCTTAGTAGGCGGCGGTAAAGCGGCTTACCAGAAAGCGGAGGTATTAAAGTTAAACAATATTGATTTTCAAATAATATCAACTGAAATATGCCGTGAAATAAAATGCCTCAATGTAAATTTTATTTTGAAAATATTTGATGAACACGATTTAAAAAATTTTAATATTGTTATTAATGCAACCGGGAATAAGGATGTAAATATTCTTTTAAAGAAACTGAAGGAGAAAAAATTCTTTTTATTAAACAGTGTTGATGTACCTGAGGACTGCGACTTTTATTTCTCATCTTTATTGGTTTATAAAAACCTAAAGATAGCCGTCTCCAGCAACGGCGCAAGCCCTTCTCTTACAAAAATTATTAGAGACAAGATTAAAGGATTAATTCCTCCGGAAGTAGGTAACATTGCAGAGAAAAAGCTGGCCGAGAGAGAGAACGGAATTATAAGCACAGAAAAAATAAAAGAAGAAACAAATAGTTTATTCGGTAAAGTATTTTTAATAGGCTGCGGCCCCGGCAGCGCAGACTTGCTTACGTTAGAAGCATATAAGGCAATTCAATCCGTTGATGTTGTTTTGTATGATAATTTGATAACGGAAGAAATCCTGGAAATAGTTCCGGTAAATACGGAAAAAATATTTACGGGAAAATGTAAAGGCGGGCATTCAATAAGTCAGGGTGAAATAAACGACATTCTTCTTAATTATGCTCGGCGAGGGTTTAGAGTTGCAAGATTGAAAAACGGTGATCCGTTTGTATTCGGGCGGGGTGCTGAAGAAGCTGAATTTTTAATACGTAATAATGTTGAAGTAAAAATTATCACCGGAATTTCCTCCGCATTTGCCGCTCCTTTTAGCGCCGGCATTCCTGTTACGGCAAGAGGATATTCATCATCTGTTTCCGTAGTAACAGTACACCTGCAGGGAGGCACATTTAACAGCGATTGGATTGACTTATTAAAATTAAAAAATCATACTACAATTGTATTGATGGGATTAACCATGGTTGGTGAAATAACAGAACAAGCAATGCTGTCCCACGTAAGCGTTGATCTTCCGGCAGCAATTATTTCAAAGGCAACAACGCAAGATCAAAAAATATTTGTAACGAATCTGGAAAGCCTTGTTGAAACGGCAGAGCTTGCAGAAAGGCCTGCCGTAATAGTTTTCGGTGAAGTCGTAAAATTTTCCGGCTTGTTAAAGAATGTTTGCAGTAGTATTGAAGCAGAATTGAATTTTACCCGTTAGTAATTTATTGAATTGAAAAATTAGTCGTTGGTTTTTATTTATTTAATGCCGCAAAAGGCAGGGCAAATCTCCCTGATTTTAGCTGCGCTAAAATCTGTCCCTCTTTACTAAAGAGGGACAGGTTTGATCTGTTGGGGAAAATATAAATAAGAGAAAACTTAAAATGTTGTAACGTTAGGCGGTACTTCTTAAATTTTTAGCCTTGCGTTTACAACAAGTAGTTGATGTAATACTAGTTCGTGGTTTTCAATTTATCCAGCACTTTATAGGTTAAATCCATTGTCGGTTCTGCATACCAGATAGTCTGCAATTGATCATTCTTTTCCAGAACTATGTCAATACCTTCCTGCTTTGCAATTTCTTTAACCGTGGTTTTTATTTTTTCGATAATCGGCTTCATTAGTTTATTATTCAACTGAGCTATATCTCCGTTTGCATTAAGTTTATTTTGAAGAGTGTTATAATCTTGCTGCATATTCATTAATTTTTGCTGTGCTTCGCGTTTTTTTGCTTCGGTCATCATACTGGATTGTTTTTGATACGTAGCCAGCTCCTGCTGGTATTGCTGCTGCAAACTGTCAATTTGAGATTTTACATTATCAATTGCAGCCTGAATTTCACCTTGTGCTTTAACGGCTGCAGGCAGTTGAGCTAGAATTGTTTGAGAATCTATATAACCGATTCTTGATGCTTTTTGGGCAAATGCAGAGCCTAATCCAAAAGCTATAAACACAAAAGCAGCTAAAATTATCTTTTTCACTTTCTTACCTCTATTAATTGAACTTTATTAATTAATTAAATTTCTAAACAATTAATTTACCCGCAGGAATGATAAAATACATAATTATTCCTGATCGAACATGCCAAAATAATATCTGACGGAACTGTTTCCAAATAAAATAATTCTTACTTTGTAATATACAGGTAAATGAGTATAAAGGTCTACGGTATCCGGAATAAGACAATAACCGGCTGTATTTTTCTTTTAAGAAATTATACCTATAACCCGCTATCAAATTAAATAAACCGGGCAAACCGTAACCAAAAGGTAACATGCATTAGTTGAACATTGGATATGGAGCATTAAAAATTTTCAATATCCAATTTTCAAATATCAATTTTCAATTTATTACCTAAATTGTGCATAATATTATTATGAACAGAATATTACTTACTCAAAAAAATTTTTCGTTCTTGTAACATTATAGGTTTTTGTATTAACTTTAATTACCGGGTATTAAAAGTTTTACTTTCCGGGTTTCAATTTATAACCCGGCTCAAAATAATTTTATGCTGTTAATTTATGCACATCTTTAATTCCTACAACCAAGTATTTTCCCGAATAATTATATTAATAATAAATAACTCAATTCAAAACAACTCCGGGTATTAAATGATGAAAACTTACCTAAAATTCAGAACCCTGTTTATTTTTTTAATTACATTAATAATTGTTCCTTTTTCTTTAAATGCACAACAAAAAGCTGCATATAAAAATATTACGGATGCAATAAGATCTTCCAGAACACTGGCCGGTAAAGGTGCACCTCAAAGCCTTAACTGGATAGACGGCGGCAACAAATACTCATATACAGCCAAAAACGATTCCACCAAGCGCGAAGAAATTCGTTCATTCGATCCGAAAACGGGAAAAGATGAACTTATTTTTGATGCGGACGGACTAACTTTTCCTGATACAACAGCGCAGTTTACTTATAGGTCTTTTAAATGGGCGAACGATTCCAAACACCTGCTTTTTGAAACAAACTTCAGGAAGATTTACAGGCGTTCCGGTATTTCGGATTATTATGTTTATTCGCTTAAAGATAAAACCTTAAAAGATGCGGCAAAAAATGCACGCACCGCAGAGCTTTCACCGGACGGTTCTATGGTCGGCTACGAAAGAAACGGGAACATGTTCGTTTACAGCTTTAATACAAAAAAAGAGACTCAATTAACAAACGATGCAGGCGGAAATATCTTTAACGGGCATTACGATTGGGTATACGAAGAGGAATTCGGTCAGGCACAAGCATGGAACTGGTCACCGGACAGCAAATACATTGCTTACTGGCAGTTTGATGAAACGGGCGTACCTATTGTTCAGATTACAAATTACGAGGGTACACATCCTAAATATGTTAAAATACCCATACCGCAGCCGGGAGATCAAAATCCTAAAGTTCGCGTTGGAGTTATTGACGTAAAAACTCATAAGCATATCTGGCTGGATACCGGCTTAACCGGTGATAATTATATTCCCAGGCTTTATTGGACAAGTGAACCGAATACTCTTGCAATGATTGTTCTTAACCGACCGCAAAATGATATGAAGCTTTTCTTTTTTAATGTTGTAACCGGAAAGAGGAGGCTTGTTATGGAGGAAAAGAACGACACATGGGTTGCAATTTTTAATTTTTATACGGACGTTAACAATATGATGTTCTTCCCTAAAAAAGTAAATGAGTTCTTCTGGATTTCCGATAGAAGCGGCTACTACCAAATTTACCGCTACGATTACAGCGGCAAACTATTGAACAGGGTTACCAACGGCAACTGGGACGTAATAAAAATTATTGGAATAAATCCCGGAACAAAAACAATCTATTACACCTCTGCAGAGGTTTCACCGCTAGATCCCCAGCTTTACTCGGTACGGTTTGACGGTTCTCATCAAGAACGGGTATCAAAAGCTCCGGGCGCCCACCGGTTTGATATGTCTCCTAATACAAAATATTATATTAATACTTACTCAAGTATAAACCAGCCGAGACAGGTTGAACTATGGAACACAGACGGGAAAATGATTAAAAAACTTGAAGCAAATTCTTCAGTTACAAAATATCTTAAGACGCATGAATATTCGCCGATGGAACTTTTCAGTTTTACAACTTCCGACGGTGTAAAATTAGACTG
>JBJKSH010000007.1:0-4724 GCA_046704255.1 Ignavibacteriaceae bacterium
AAAGGAAAGAAATGTTAAAATCGGTTAATGAATTAGCAAGTGTTTTAAAAGAAACTGAAGAGTTAATTGCCATAATTGCAAAAGGAATTTCTACTGCTAAAAATAAATCGAAACATAATCAAGGTTACAAATGAAAGTTGAACATTGATTATCGAGTATTGAAAATACTTGTCAATATCAATAAAAGAAATGCTCAATATTCAATAATCAAATTTCAATGTTCAATTAAATTATAAATTATCATGGAAAACAAAAGTATTACTTGTCCGCACTGCAATCATCAGATGAACAAATGGTCTTGCCCGCCTGAAACATCCTGGGGTATTGAATACCACTACGTTTGTTTTAACGACGATTGTTCGTATTATTTACAGGGCTGGGAATGGATGAAAAGTAAGTTTAATCAAAATGTCTCATACAGGTATAGGTATAATCCCGACAACGGCGATTCCGGCCCATTGCCCGTATGGTCTAAAAATGCTTTGAAAGATAGTATAATTAAATAAAGTGCATATAAGGCCTGCCTGCAAGCCAAATTTTTCGCATTACGATGCAGAACAAAAATATAGGTGGAGAATATGGATGAAATAGAAAAATTAAAAGAAACAATTCTTAAAGAATATCCCCGATTAAATAAAGAAAGCAAATTTAAATTTAACTGCCACAAAAATATTAGCTGCTTTAACAAATGCTGCAGCGATGTAAATATTTTTTTAACTCCTTATGATATTATCAGATTGAAAAACAGACTGAAAATTTCATCTCAGGAATTTCTAGATAAATTTACAATTGTGCCGGTAGATGAAAACCAGAATCATCCGGTGGTTATGTTAAAAATGAATAACGATAAAGAAAAAACATGTCCTTTTGTCGGTAAGGAAGGATGTTCTGTTTATGAAGACAGGCCTTGGTCATGCAGGATGTTTCCGCTGGGTGTGGCATCACCTAAAGACTCCGATAAAAACGGAGAAGGAGAATTTTATTTTATTCTTCAGGAACCGGTATGCATGGGATATAAAGAAGATATTAGTTTAACTGTTGAACAATGGAAAAAAGATCAAAAAGTAGAAGAATATTCGGAAATGGGAGAGGAGTTTAAACAAGTTTCACTTAATGATTATTTCAAAAAAGGAAAACAGCTCGAACCCGCAAAGCAAGAAATGTTTTATACTGTTTGTTACAATATTGATAAGTTTAAAGAATTTGTTTTTGAAAGTACATTTTTAAAACGTTTCGAAGTTGATGAAAATATTTTAAACAAAATAAAAAGCGATGATAAAGAATTACTAAAATTCGGATTTAACTGGCTTAAATATTGTTTGTTCGGAGACAAGACAATGAAATTAAAAAAATAAATTTATTTACAGCAATATTATCTTAACATAACAAATTTATGTCGATTCCCGTATTTATAATATTGATTTTTACTGAGGAGTATACGTAAAAAAACAGGCTGTATTTATGAACGAAAGAATTTTAATAAAACCGGATTCTAAGTTAATCCATTATATAAAAAAAGAAGGGGGAGAAAATTTAAAAAAGTGTTTCCAATGCGCTACTTGTACCGCAACATGTTCACTTTCCACCGAGGGAAATGAATTTCCAAGAAAGCAAGTGCTGGCAGCGCAATGGGGATTGAAAGATCGCCTGTTGGAAGACCCGGGACCCTGGCTTTGTTTTTACTGTGGTGACTGCTCGGAAAGATGCCCGCGTAAAGCTTATCCGGGTGAGACAATGATGGCCATTAGAAGATACCTCACTTCAATGTACGACTGGACAGGTTTATCGCGTTTAATGTACAGCTCGATATTCTGGGAAATCGGAATCTTATTAATTGTTGCAGCAGCCGTTATTTTTATGTTTACTATTCCGCAGGGTTTTGGTTTTGGCTTATTAGCTCATTCCGGAAGTGCGCCATTAACTAACGTAATGCTGGATAAGTTTGCACCGGCAGATATTATGGATATTGGTGATAGAATAATAGCTGTTGTATTGGCTTTGCTTCTTCTTAGCAATGCATCACGAATGTTCCGGGGCCTTACACGCGGCGAGAAAATTCCTTTCAGCAGCTATTTTTCCGAAATTCCGTATTTTATAATTCAAGGTTTAACCCAGAAGCAGTGGGGCAAATGCGGCAGCAGTGATTCAATCACTAACTGGCTTCGTCATCTTTTTCTTGTAACCGGGTATGTTATAATGTTTACACTTGTCGTTGTGTTTCTGCCTTCGTTCCAAGTTAATGGTATTGGTCTTCACTGGACAAGCTACCTGGGTTACTACGCTACAATTGTACTTATTACATCTACAGTCTGGATTTTGGTAGATAGAATTAAAAAGCGGACTGAGATGCATGTATTTAGTCATTTTTCGGATTGGATGTTTCCCATCCTGCTTTTTCTCTCGGCTCTAAGCGGTATTCTTCTTCATGTTTTCCGCATATCGAACTTGCCGATGGCTACCTATTATACTTATATGATTCACATGGTAATAGTTGTACCAATGCTTGTTGTGGAGGTGCCGTTTGGTAAATGGTCTCATTTATTATATAGGCCGCTTGCGCTTTATATTGCTGCAGTTAAGAAAAACTCAAATGAATATATAACACAGGAAGAAATTACTGCTGAAGATAAGATTATACCTTTAGTTTGATTTCGGAATTATGTTGTTTAATTAATATGCAGATTATTTTTATAAACTTACCTGATAGCTTTTAATGCTTTTCATCTTCTTCAAAAAATTTTAGCACAGGTGCAGAATCACCGCTTAAAAAAGCATCTACAAATTTTTGAATACTCTCATCAGTTGTTAATGTTACATCTACATTTCTAACGGCGCCCATTAATCTGCCTATTTCGGTAAGTATGGAATATATTGAAGATTGCGGAATCTTTCGAATGGTTGCCAGAACATGATCACTTTTGTGAGACACTGTAAAATTTAAAGTTTCCAGGACTTTTGAAATAATTTTTGCTCTTCTCATACGCCGGATTGGGTCTGCTGCTCCTCCGCGAAAATTAAAATTAATATAATTGTTATTTAATTCATCGCTTGCATAAGCATCCAGTCTTGTAAAATGATATCCGAGTCGCGAAAAGAAATTCATATAGCAGTCGGATATAATAGCATAACTTCTGCTGCCTAAATCTCTGTCGCTTCTGCTTGAATCGACAACGTTTGACATTAGGAGATTGGTAAACCCTTTTAAATCAATCGGCAGCGGACCTGCCCATTTAATACCGGGTGCCGTCATACCTTTTATTAAATAGTTGAAGGGCATGGATACAATGTTATCGGTAGAAATATGTTTCTTCCCTTCCGCATCTTTAAGTCCGTTTCCCAGGTCTATTACATGAATATCCAGCGGTACTTTAAATTTTAACGGGTATGCATGTTTATCTTCGTTATGTGCAGATTCGTATAAAGAGAACATTTCCCTCATAGCATATTCATGTGCAAACCTTGTAATGTCATGCAGGGTTTTGCAATTTTCAGGGTTAAAATCCGATGAACCCGGGTCCGTTAGGTTTAAGGGAATAATAAGCTTTGAAATATTCTGCCAAATTCTATGCATGGGACTTTTTAAGAAAATGTTTTTATTAACCGGAATATAATTCTCCTTTTCAATTAAGTCTGCTGCTTCACCCGAATAAACTTTATTATTAGAGGCATCAATAGTTACAACCATATTGTTGGAAAGAACTTTTGTGGCATTAATTGTATTTACTATAACAGGAATACCTAACTCTCTTGCAATGATGGAAAGATGCCCCGTTGTATTTCCGATATCTGCAATTAAGCCAGCAGCTTTGTGAAGTATTTGAGTTAATTCCGGAGATGTTTTTCTAACCACAAGTATACCACCGGCGGGAAAGTTAACCAGGTCTTTAATCCGGTTCATTAAAAAAACTTTACCGGAATTTATGCCCGGGCTTGCGCAGATTCCTTGCTTAATAAGAACAGGGTATTTTAAACCGGAACTTTCATAAACATCATATTCACCTGTTGTTTTTTTATTAGGGACAGATACTGCAAGCGGCCTGCATTGCAAAATATTTACTATTCCGTTTTCGTCAATTGTCCATTCTATATCCTGCGGTGAGCCGAAATAATTTTCAATTTTAGAAGCATACCCGGAAATTCTTTTTACTTGTTCTTCGGTTAAACAGGGTATTTGAATAAGATCATCCGGAATTTTTTCATCATACAAACCGTCGGTTGCTCTGGTGACAGTTTTAAAATCCTGGTTACCCGGTTTAAAGCTTATAATTTTATTAGTAACAGGTTCAACAATAAATTCCTGCGGATCAACACTGCCGTCAACAACTTTTGTCCCTAATCCTCTAACAGCATGTATAATAAATCCATTTTTTTTACCCAGCGGATCCTTTGTAAATAAAACCCCGCTAACTTCGGAATCAATCATCTGCATACAACCGATGCTCATCGGCATATCGGAATCTCTAAGGCCGGTAAGATAACGGTAAACCAATGATTGTGGTAAATATTTGGAAATTAAAACCTCGAAGCATGCATCAATGAGATTGGTTTTACTTACGTTTAGTGCCGTATAGTGAAGGCCTGCAAAAGAATAATGAACATCATCCTCACCAATAGCACTGGATCTAACCGACAGCATAACTTCGCCGTGCTTTTTAGACAGGTACTCATAATTTTGGAATATTATTTTTTCTACAAGCTGCGGTATGGGAGATGCTATTATTAGT
>JBJKSH010000008.1:0-3820 GCA_046704255.1 Ignavibacteriaceae bacterium
CAATAATGTCCCAGATGCCTAATATTTTTATTGCAAGCATGCAGCACCAAGCCGAAACGTACCTGGGCACGAAAAAGGGAATGAGCTTTAACAGAAAGATAGCTGAACTGGTAAGCAAGTACTACGGAGTTGATACGGCAAAAATATTAAAGTGGACAAGCTTTAGTTTTACTGATTCAACATTAAGCGACAGTGTCGCAAAAAAGTCAAATATATTTAATAATTTACTTCAATTGGATAAAGAACAGGTTGTGGGTAAACAAATAAATAATCCTAATGCAACAAGAAGTGTGGGCGGCTGGGCAATGATGTTTCTTTTATTTGCACTTACCGGTTCGTCAACTTCCCTGTTTGATGATAATAAAAGCGGAGTAATTTTAAGAATATTATCCGCCCCTGTTTCAAGGCTTCATATATTGTGGAGTAAATATCTTTACAACATATCTCTGGGATGCATTCAATTGACGGTACTTTTCTTTGCGGGGTATTTAATCTTCGACATAAATATTTTTTCAAACATATTTAATTTAATTTTGATTATAATTGCTTCGGCGGCAGCATGTACGGCCTTCGGAATGCTGCTTGCTTCCGTTAGCAAAACCGCCGCACAAGCAAACGGATTAGGTACTTTTTTAATTTTAACAATGAGTGCAATAGGCGGTGCCTGGTTCCCTACATTTATACTTCCTCATTTTATTCAGTTGCTGAGTAAAATTACAATTGTTTATTGGGCTATGAAAGGTTTTCTGGATGTTCTTTGGCGCGGTTCCGGAACTCTTGATATTTTACCTACCGTAGGCATTTTATTGGGGATGGCCGTAATAGTAAATATTTTTAGCGTATGGCGGTTTAAAAAAGGGAATCTATTTTAAGATTGCCGGGTTGACTGCTTAATAAAATAAAGTTATTTTGTGGAATAGTTATAGTAAATAACTCAACTTTTACTCCGATATTCCGAAAGTTGTGTAGGGTGGTAATTTAAATACCTCGGTAACAATTACTTAAAATGTATTAATTCCGCATTAGGTTAACAACAATGCATTCTAAAGATACTGCTTTTCTTTCTCCCGGAAGAATAATCTTTTCTTTTTTAATAATTACTCTAATCGTTATAACCGGTGCATACCTTTTCTATAATAATATTAAAAGTGAAACCTGGTACATTATAATTTTAACTTTGTTTGTTGTTTCACTTTCGGCATTAATATTATATTTTTTTTGGAAGGCTGAAAAAGCAAAACTTGATGCGGAAAACTATAACGTACTTTTAGAAAAACAAAAGATGCGGCAGCGTTTGGATATTATCATCCAAAATGCAAACGATATTTTTATTCTTCTCGATGAAAACAGAAATATAACAGATGTGAATGAAAAAGCTGTTAGAACTTACGGTTATTCAAGAGAAGAATTCCTTAAGTTAAAAGCCGATGATTTAAGAGCGCCTGCATATAAAAATTCTCTGCCGGAGGTTTTTAAAGAGCTTCTCGAAAAAAATCGAACTTTAATTGAAACCTACCATATTCGAAAAAACGGTGAAGTTTTTCCCGTTGAGATAGGTAATTCAATCATAAAAATTGACTCGAACAAAATTATACAATCTATAATAAGAGACATAACGGATCGTAAACAAGCGGAAGAAACAATCCATCAAAGCCAGGAACGTTACAAGGAATTATTTGAGAGCAACCCGAATCCAATGTGGGTTTACAATGTAAATACTTTAAAGTTTGTTGACGTAAATAAAATGGCGGAATTTCATTACGGTTATACGAAAAAAGAATTCTTAACAATGACGCTTAAGGATATTCGCCCTGCCGAAGATATAAAAGCTCTTGAACAAAATATAAAAACATCCGGCGATGAAGTACAGGATTCGGGAGTCTGGCGTCATAAAAAAAAGAACGGTGAAATAATTTTCGTTGAAATAAAATCGAATTCGCTTTCACTCCCCGGTTATGAGAACTGCAGATTGGTTTTGATAAATGATGTTACGGAAAGAATAAAAGCAAAGGAAGCAGTACGCTATGCCGAAGAGCGTTTTAGAAATGCGCTGGATAATATGATGGAAGGCTGCCAGATAATCGATTTTAATATGAAGTATGTCTATTTAAATGATGTTGCCGCCGGACAGGGACAATACGGCAAGGAAAAATTTTTGGGCAGGAGAATGATGGAAATGTATCCTGGTATTGAGAATACCGAAATGTTTGGGAACCTTAAACGATGTATGAAAGAAAGAACTTCTCTTGCAATGGAAAATGAATTTCAATACCCGAACGGAAATAAAAGCTGGTTTAAGTTAAGAATGGAACCCGTACCGGAAGGTGTTTTTATTCTATCGGAAGACATTACAAATGATAAAAAAAATCAGGAGGAATTAAAACTATACCGTAAAAACCTTGAACAAATGGTTAAAGTGCGTACTGAACAATTAGAAGTTGCAAACAAAGAACTCGAATCGTTTTCATATTCTGTTTCCCACGATTTGCGTGCGCCGCTGCGCGCAATAGACGGTTTTTCCAAAATGCTTATTGAAACATACGGCAATAAGTTTGATGAAACCGGGAACCGCTGGCTGGATATAGTTAGAAAAAATACTCAGCAAATGGGTCAGTTGATAGATGATCTTCTGCAATTTTCCCGCACCGGCCGTAAAGATGTTTCGCCGGTAGATATAGATATGCGTTCTCTTTTCTATTCTATTTATAATGAACTGACCGATAATATATCCGGCAGAAAGATTAATTTTGTTCTTAAGGAAATGCCAATTATTAAAGCCGATCAAGCATTAATTAAACAGGTAATTGTCAATCTGCTGTCTAATGCAATTAAGTTTACAAAAAATAAGGAAGAAGCGGAAATAGAAGCCGGAAGTTATAAAGATAACAACGATATTGTATTTTATGTTAAAGATAACGGCGCCGGCTTTGATATGGGATATAAAGATAAATTATTCGGTGTCTTTCATAGGCTTCACCGCATGGAAGATTTTGAAGGAACCGGTGTCGGTCTGGCGCTGGTTAACCGCATCATAAAAAAACATAACGGTAAAGTCTGGGCAGATGCCAAAGTAAACGAGGGTGCAACTTTTTATTTTTCATTATCCGGAGGTACAAATGGATTATAGTGATGTTGAAATTCTTTTAGTTGAAGATAACCCCTACGATGTTGAAATGACAATGAACGCACTAAAGCACGGAAAAATATCCAACAAAATATTTGTTGCTAGAGACGGTGCCGAAGCATTGGATTTTATATTCGCAAAAGGCAAATACTCAAACAGAAATATTTCCGTAAAACCCAGAGTTATTCTTCTGGATTTAAAATTGCCCAAAAAGAATGGACTGGAAGTTTTAAGGGAAATAAGAAGAAACGAACCAACCAAAAGTATACCGGTGGTTATTCTTACTTCTTCCCAGGAAGAAAATGATATTGTGGAGAGTTACAAACTTGGCGTTAACAGTTACATTGTTAAACCTGTTGACTTTGATAATTTTACCAAAGCCATTTCCAATATAGGATTGTATTGGCTTATTTTAAACAAGCCGCCTTTCTAAACAAATATTCGGATTATTTATGAACTTATCAAAAGCTAATAAAGCATTAACCCTGCTGTTCATTTTGTGTCTTCTCTTTGCTTATTCAATTAAAGCCCAAACAGTAGATATTAAATTTATAGAAACAAGCGATGTCCACGGTTCATTATTCCCGTTTGATTTTATTAACAATAAAGATATTAACACATCGCTTGCACAAATTTATACATATGTAAAACAGCAGCGTGCA
Source organism: Ignavibacteriaceae bacterium (assembly GCA_046704255.1). Lineage (GTDB taxonomy): Bacteria > Bacteroidota > Ignavibacteria > Ignavibacteriales > Ignavibacteriaceae > FEN-1297. The sequence continues at coordinate 3,787 of JBJKSH010000008.1, forward strand.
GATAAAAATCAGAAAGTTGTGCTTCTGGATGACG
>JBJKSH010000009.1:0-9097 GCA_046704255.1 Ignavibacteriaceae bacterium
GTAAATTCATGACGAAAGAGGAAACACGGAGAACTTTTATAATTAAGATAATTTCATTATTCAGCGGGCTGCTTGGGATATTAATTGCAATACCTATTGTGGGTGCAATGGTTGCGCCGATTTATAGAAAGACAGCAAAGGACTGGAGGTCTGTAGGTAAAGTAGACAGTTTTAAAGTTGGTTCAACTGTTCTTGTAAAATTTAAAAATACATCGCCGTTACCCTGGTCGGGAGTAACCTCTCAAACCGCATCCTGGCTGCGGAGGGATGCCGCCGATAAGTTTATAGCGTTCTCGGTAAACTGTGCACATCTAGGCTGCCCGGTTAGATGGATACCTGATGCACAAATTTTTCTTTGTCCATGCCACGGCGGTGTTTATAACAAGGACGGATCATATGCTGCAGGACCGCCGCCGCACGGATTAACCAAGTATCCTGTTAGAGTAAGAAATAATGAAGTTGAGATTTTATCCAGCCCGATTCCTATTACAACAATTTAAGAGTGCTGTTTAATGAAGAAAATAAAACTAATTTGGAACTGGATTGATGACCGAACAGGGATAAGCGAATTTATTAGACCACTTGCTAAACATTTGGTACCGCCGGACTCCAGGTGGACATACGTCTTTGGAAGTGCAACACTTTTTATTTTTATTTTGCAGGTAATTACCGGCGTTGGTTTATCTTTATTATATCAGCCGACATCGGAAACAGCTTACAGCTCACTTAAATATATTACCTATCAAGTTCCCCTAGGGAGCTTTCTCCGCGGCATTCATTATTACGGCGCTTCCGCTATGATAATCCTTATCGGAATTCACATGATACGCGTTTATATTTCAGCCGCATACAAGTACCCGCGGGAAGTAAGCTGGATAAGCGGAGTTGCTTTGCTTGGACTTACCATAGGAATGGGATTTACAGGGCAGTTGCTTCGATGGGATAGTAACGGCGTGTGGTCGGCAATTGTAGGTGCAGAACAAGCGGGACGTGTACCGTTTATAGGCACGTGGCTTGCTCACTTTATCCTAGCCGGAGGAACTTTAGGGGGTGCTACTCTAAGCAGGTTTTTCGCTATACATGTTTTTCTAATTCCGGCATTATTGTTTGGTATTATAGGCCTTCACCTGTACTTAGTAATTAGGAACGGCATATCCGAACCTCCCAAAGCCGGTCGCCCGGTCGAACCTAAAACCTATCGAAAATGGTACCATGAAATGCTTCAGAAAAAAGGTGTTCCTTTTTGGCCCAATGCAGCATGGAGGGATTTGGCATTCGGTGTCCTGATTGTTGCTGTTGTATTAGCTCTTGCATACTTTGTCGGACCTCCCAAAATAGGTGCACCTCCTAATCCTGCAAATATAAATTCTAACCCAAGACCTGATTGGTATTTACTCTGGATATTTGCTTTGTTTGCTTTAATGCCTAGAGGAATAGAATCGTATGTTATTGCTTTCGGACCACTTGTGGTTGGGCTAATTCTCGTTATGGTGCCGTTAGTATTTAACAAAGGTGAACGCAGCCCGATTCGCCGACCGTGGTCGATAGTAATAGTAGTTTTTATTGTAACAATGGTAGGAACATTGTGGTACGAAGGTGTAAAGTCGCCGTGGTCGCCTAACTTTAATGCTAAACCGCTTTCCGCACAGGTTGTTGGTAATGTAGGTCCTAATGCAATTGCCGGCGCAAGTTTAATGTATAAAAAGGGATGTTTGTACTGTCATACTATTTCCGGAGACGGCGGGCATCGAGGCCCGGATCTTACAAGAGTTGCAGATAGATTAAATACTTATGAAATGACTATTAGAATAGTTAACGGCGGAGGCAACATGCCTGCATTCGGAGCTTCATTAACTAAAAAAGAATTGACGGATATACTGAACTTTCTTAATACGAGGAAATAAGTATTATTTTAAAAATCACTTGTTTATGCAAGCCGTAAGTTGGATCATCAGGTTATTGCAGCATACTAGAATATGGCGCACCTCCTAAAATAATTTGGTTTACTTGTGGAAATACTTCAAACAAAAGATTGAAAGGAATTTTTACTGCAAACTTGCAGAAGGCGTTTAATTTACTCATTAGTAGTGATGATATAATTGAGATTAAAGATTAACGCACAAATCTATTTATTTAAGTGATATTATTATTTTACTTGTGTTAATTACCCACCCCCTTGCAATTGTTTAATATTTTTATTAAATAAGCCGTGCGGTTGTTCAAAACTTTTCAAGAAATCAAAAAAAATATTTTAAATACTTGTAATGTTTACAAAGTAGATTTTAATCCATTCAGTCGGCATTACATACTAAAAGCCAAAGCTTTTAACGCTTTCCTAACTTAACGATGAGTAAGGTTAGTCCTACATTACAACCAGAGGAGGCTGCCGAATTATTCTTTAATTCCAATCCAATACCTATGTGGATCTATGACGTTGAGAGTTTAATATTCTTAGACGTTAATAAAGCTGCCGAAGTGAATTACGGATACAGCAGAAACGAATTCCTAAAATTATCATTAAAAGATGTAAGACCGGAAGAGGAAGTAGAGAAACTAATTAATATTGTATCGAATTCCGGTCAAGATTTACGCTGGCCCGGAATATTGAAACACAAGAAAAAAGACGGTTCAATTATATATGTTGAAATAATTTCCAGCCCAATAAATTTTAAAGGGAAAAATGCCAGGTTAGTTGCAGCCAATAATGTTACCGAACGAATTAAAGCAGATGAAAAAATTAAGCAGCTTTTGGAATCCGAACATAAAACAAAATCGGAACTGGAAGAGAATCAAAAAAAGCTTGAGTTCTTAATAGAAGCCGGTGAACTGCTTAATTCATCATTGGATTACAACAAAACTTTAAAACAGTTAGCCGAACTGGTAACACCAAAAATTGCGGACTGGTGTGCCGTTGAAATCCTTAAAGGAAAAAAACTTCATAGATTAGCTGTTTCACACAAAGATCCGCAAAAGGTAAATCTTGCATTTGAGATAGCAAAAAAATATCCGGCAGATAGAAACACGGAAGAAGGAGTATATAAAGTAATAAAAACTTTGATACCTGAATTTTATCCTGAAATTCCCGAAGGATTCTTAAAAAAATCTGCTAAAAACAAAGAACATTTCCGGTTAATGAAATCATTGGGGCTGCATTCTGCGGTAATAGTACCCTTAGTAGCTCATAATAGGGCATTAGGCGTACTTATTTTAGTGAATTCCGAGAGTAGTAAAAACTTTGATGAATCCGATCTCCTTTTTACCAAGGAGCTAGCAAAAAGAGCAGCTATTGCAATTGAAAACGCCGGCCTTTTTAACGATAAGTCAGTTGCCGCTGGATTATTGGAAACACAAATAAAAGAACGAACGAAAAGATTAAACGAGACGTTGGTTGATTTAAGAAATAAAGAAAAAAATTTAAGGTTAATTTTTGAAAGCATAAAAGATTACGGAATTATAAATATTGATATAGACGGAAATGTATCTAGCTGGAATGAAGGCGCTGAAAGATTATTATTGTATGGAAAAGAAGAAATAATCGGCCGGCATTTTTCAATTTTCTTTACTGAAACGGAAAAAGAAAATAAAGTTCCGGTTAGAGAATTAAATAATGCGTTAGTGAATTCAAAGAATGAATCGGAAGGCTGGAGGGTTAAAAAAGACGGTACTAAATTCTGGACTAACAGTACTATTTATTCTTTAAAGGATAATAATAATAATTTATTGGGCTTTGTTAAAATTATGAAAGATATGACGGAGAAAAAGGAGTACGAAGATATATTAAAAGCTCAAAGCCAAAACTTAATGGAACTTAATAAAGAACTCGAATCATTTTCTTACAGTGTGTCTCACGATTTAAGAGCTCCGTTAAGACACATAGACGGTTTTGTAAAATTATTGCAATTGGATACTGATAATAAATTTAGTATGGAAAGCGAAACTTATTTTAATTATATACTCGATTCTGTTAGTAAGATGGGAAATTTAATCGATAATCTTTTAAATTTTTCTCGCATGGGACGAACCGAACTTAATAAATCCGAAATAGATCTTAATAATCTGGTAAGCGAAACTTTAATAGAATTTGAAGCGGAAACAGCAAATAGAAAAATAGAATGGGAAATTAAAAAGCTTCCCGTAATTTTCGGCGATAAGTTTATGATCCGGCAGGTTTTTATAAACTTAATTTCGAATGCATTAAAATTTACGGGGAAAAAGGAAGAAGCTAAAATAAGAATCGGCTCAAAGGAAAATGAAAAAGATATAACGATTTTTGTAAAAGATAACGGAGCCGGGTTCGATATTGAATATGCGGATAAATTGTTCGGCGTTTTCCAAAGGCTGCACAGTAATTCGGAGTTTGAAGGAACGGGAATCGGTTTGGCAAATGTTAAAAGAATTATTAACCGGCACGGCGGAAGAGTTTGGGCCGAAGGTGAAAAAAACAAAGGTGCATCGATATATTTTACGTTTAATAAAAAGGATTTAATTTATGAATAAATTAAAGAGAATATTATTGGTTGAAGATGATGAAAAAGACATAACATTGACAATGGCTGCTTTTAAACAAAATAATTTAATTAATGAAGTTGTTGTTTTAAATGATGGAGAGCAAGCACTAGATTATTTGTACTATAAAAATGATTTCGCATTTAGAGAAAAAGGAAATCCGGCCGTTATTCTGCTTGATATAAAAATGCCGAAGGTAGACGGACTTGAAGTGCTTAAAAAAATTAAAACGGATCAAGAACTAAAAAAAATTCCTGTGGTTATGCTAACTTCATCCAGGGAAGAAAACGATTTGATTACAAGCTATAATTTAGGCGTTAATTCTTATGTTGTAAAGCCTGTAGATTTTAACGGCTTTATTAATGCTGTTAAAAGTCTCGGACTTTTCTGGGCAGTAATTAACGAAACACCGCCCGGCAGTGTACGCAGGTAAGATAATGGAGGTATTATGATTCCTTTAAAAATACTTCATCTGGAAGATGATGAAAAGGATGCTATAATTATTAAGAAAACTATACAGGAAGAATTTGAGCATGCAATAATTAAAAAAGTTGATACCCAGGGAGATTATGAAACTGAATTAAAAAAAGAAAAATTTGATTTGATATTATCCGATTTTTCTCTGCCCGGTTTCGACGGTATTAAAGCCTTAAACATTGCTCAAAAGTTGGTTCCCGAAACTCCTTATATTTATGTTTCCGGTCATATAGGAGAAGACAGGGCGATTGATGCATTAAAGTTAGGCGCTACCGATTATGTACTAAAAGATAAATTGGTTAAGCTTATACCGGCTATAAAAAGAGCATTAAAAGAAGTTGAAGTAAAAGAAGAGAATAAAAGGATAGAAAATAATCTCAAGGAATCGGAAGAAAAATTCCGCACAATTGTAAATAATTTTCCTGTTGTTTTGTTTATGACGGATGAAAACGGAATTGCTACATTTTCTCGGGGAAAAGGATTTGAAATTTCAGGCATAAAAAGTGAAAACTTGGTAGGAGCAAATATAGCTGATATGTACAAGGGGATTTCATTTAAATTAATAAATGGAATTGTTATCAGCGGAAAGGAAGCTTTTAATAATGCATTGAGAGGGGAAATTCAAAACGGAGTTATTTTTCTTAACGACAGGTTTTACGAAACAAAACTATTACCTTATTTTGATGATCTTAAAAATATTAAAGGAATAATAGGGATATCCCTCGATGTTACCGAATTAATATCTACGCAAAACCAGTTAAAAGAAAGTGAAGAAACTTTTAGAAAGATATTTGAATCTGCACCTATAGGCATGGCAAGATTAACTTCCAACGGCAACTATTTATCCGCCAATTTGGTGCTTCAAAAAATGCTTGGTTATTCCGAAGAAGAACTTAAATCTATGAACCTGGACGATATTACCTTCGGCGAGGATAAAATTAAATCCAAAGAAATGTTTTATAACTTGATTTCGGATGAAAGTAATTATGTTAAGTTTGAAAAAAGGTACATAACCAAGTCGGGAAAAATTATTTGGACAAATATTACTTCTACCGCAGTAAAAAATAAAGAAGGAAACATACTTTTTTTAATTACGATGATTGAAAATATAAACGAAAGGAAAGAAGCTGAAATTGCATTAAAAGAAAGCGAAACAAGGTTTAAAGATTTAGCCGCATTATTACCGTTAACGGTTTTCGAAATAAATTTAACTAGACAGATAACCTATGTTAATAAAACAGGATTAAAGACGTTTTTATATTCCGAAGAAGATATACAAAAAGGATTGACAATAGATAAGATTCCGCATTCGAAAGATTTAAAATTTATTTTTGAAAGATTTGAGCAGGTGTTAAAAGGGAAACAATTCGGGGGTTTGGAATTTACTGCAGTGCGAAATGACGGTACGGAGTTTCCGTGTATAGTATATTCAAATGCCATACTTAAAGATGATAGACCGGCGGGTATAAGAGGAATTTTAATTGATAACACAGAAAGACATAATACACTTGAAGAATTAGTCATGGCAAAAGAAAGAGCCGAAGAAATGAACAAGTTAAAAACAATTTTTCTAGCAAATATGAGCCATGAATTAAGAACCCCGCTTATCGGAATTTTAGGGTTTGCCGATATACTAAAAGAAGAACTTAAAAAAGAAGAAAATATGGACATGGTGAATACAATATACGACAGCGGCACCAGGCTTTTGGAAACATTAAATCTTATTTTGGATCTTTCCAGGATCGAGGCAGGTAAGGTTCAGATTCTATACAAGGCTTTTGATGTTATAGAAGTTGTTAAAGAGCTGGTAAAACTTTTTCAAAGCATTTCACAAAAAAAAGAACTTTATTTGAAAATTGAAACTCCATTTGAAAAACTTGAGGTTGAGCTTGACGAAAGGATGTTTCATTCCGTGATTAAAAATTTAATTAGCAATGCCGTTAAATACACGGCAAAAGGAGGAGTTACGATAAAAATAGAATTTGAAGAAAGAAAAGAAAACGGAATTTTAATTGTAGGTGTAAGTGATACGGGAATAGGCATATCTGAAGAAAACCAGGAAATAATATTTGATGAGTTCAGACAGATAAGTGAAGGCTACTCAAGAAATTTTGAAGGAACAGGTCTGGGACTAACAATAGCTAAAAACTTTGTACAAAAAATGGGAGGAGATATAAAGTTAAAAAGTCGACAAGGTAAAGGCAGTACATTTAAAGTTTCTCTGCCTGCAAAAGTAATAAATATAAAAAGTGCTGAGAAAGAAAATACTCCTGAATCCGTGTTAAAAGATGTTGCTGCGAGTGAAAAGAATAATATACCCGTCATTCCTGAAATATTGTTGGTTGATGATGACGACATTACAGCCAGTGTAATCAAATTATATTTTAAAAATATTTATATTATCGACTGGGCAATAGACGGTGAAGCAGCACTTGAAAAAGTGAACACGAAAAGATATGATTTGATATTAATGGATGTAAATTTAAAAAGTAATTTGAACGGAATGGACGTTACAAAACTGATTAGAAGTATTCCTGATTATAAAGACACACCAATTATAGCATGTACGGCATACGCAATGAAAAGCGACAAAAAAAAGTTTCTGGATGCCGGTTGTACGGATTACCTATCTAAACCTTTTACCAGGGACCAATTAAAAAAAACTATAGATTCGGTATTGACTAAATAAGTTCATCATAAAAGTTAATTCAATCTGGTTATCGTATTTTTTTATTTGTCAAAAAAACTTATTACCTTAATTTATGTATTAGGCACTTCCGGTATGTTTTTCAGAGTTGACCATCCCGGTAATTGTATTTAGGGAGGCTAGTCGGGGACGCTCAAGTATTCGATTTCTCCTTTCTTTAGGATGCGGTTGCCAACTCTTTCTTTGCATTCCTTGCAATTGCCATTTCAATTAAAGCAAGAATTATTGCTATCAGTAAAAAATACCTCCACAACTCGGAACCAAAACGAGACTGCAAAATTACTTTTGCCGGGTTTGCATTCTTGCTCACATTTATAAACTTTCCTTTAAAATCAATTTCTTTAAGATAATTTTCAAAATCTTTGGTCGGTAAATATTTTGTAACCGATTCCAAAGGATCGGGATTAACTGAAAATTCGTCAATAATGTTTTTACCGGAATAAACTTTATAATTTCCTGTAATAGATGTCTTTTTATATTCCAAATAATTTGAAACAGACTGTATCCCGGCCGGGTTTGATTGATCCTGCAGATTTATAAAATCTTCCGAATTATCCGGATTAACAATTTTAATTTGCGGTGAAGTATTCCCGCTAATATTTATTATTGCAGTACTACCGGCAATATACTGGTTGTTCGTTCTATTTTTTGATGCAAGATAGAAAACCGACTTGTTAATTAAAGGTGCAAAAATACTTTTCAAAGGAAAATTACTCCAGCTTAAAACAGGAGCGGTATTAAGCATGAAAACTTTTCCTTTTGATACTTTAAATTCACTTAGAAATGATGAACCATCCATCAGTGAAATTATACTCTCTCCCTTACCTTCCGTATTGATTTTGTAGTGATAATAAATATCCGGAGACTCGATATTCTTCTTTACCTTGTTTGAATAAATATCCGAAAATACGGGATGATTAAAATCCACTTTATCAAACCTTACCGGATTGGAATCGGAATTTATATTACCGGAAGCTTGAGTAGGTGATGGTAAACCTAATCCGGCGGTTAGATGCTGAAAACTATTTAAAGTTGATTTTGAACCCGGCATGATAAAAATACCGCCGCCGCCATTTAAATATGATTTCAGCCTGTCCATTCCGCCCGTACTTCCGTTTGCAAAATCAGAACCTATAACAATAACAACTTCATACTGCGTTAAATTTACGGAAGCAATTTGGTCGGAACTTTTATCGGTTATCTTTAAGGAGTTTGCATTGTTACCTGCAGTTAATGCAAGGTCCACAAACTTGGAATCGGCAGGCTCATCGGAAAAAATGACAACAGGAATTTCTTTGGGAATATAAAAATTAATATACCTTTTATTATCCTGCATTATTTCATCATCTTCAATTTCCGCAAAAGCGTTAACAAATCCTGTTGCATTTACTACCGCACTCATGGTAA
>JBJKSH010000010.1:0-4382 GCA_046704255.1 Ignavibacteriaceae bacterium
ACCGATGTATGGGCAAGTATGGGACAAGAATCCGAATCGGAAAAAAGAAAGAAATTGTTTAAAAATTACCAGGTTAACCCGGAACTTGTTAAGCATGCAAAAGATGATTATTTATTTATGCACTGTCTTCCGGCGCATAGAGGTGATGAAGTTGTAAACGAAGTAGCCGATTCTAACAACTCGGTGGTTTTTGATGAAGCTGAAAACAGACTCCATGTTCAAAAAGCTATTATGGCGCTAGTGATGTAACAAGTATTTAATAAAGTGGTTGTGGGCATTAGTCAATAGTCATTGGTCATTATGTCATTTGCCTGCCGCTTGTCTATTTAATATGCCTTTAAGAAAATTTTTATTCTTAAAATATATGAAGAACTCTATTATGCAATGCTAATTGCATTTAAAAATAATTTTGAGGGAAAAATGAGAGGGATACCGCTTTTAATCCTTTTGCCAGGATTGTTCTTTCTGACAGGCTGCTCCAATAATAAAATGCTCACGGCACCGGAAACTAAATTACAGACACAAAGCAGCTTTAGTAAAAATTATGTAAACGGAACTGTCGCTGCTTCATTTGCAGATAATATTTCCAAAGCAGATGCTGAGAAATTTATTTCAGGATTAAATCTTACTACGGATATCATTTACGGTTTTAACGGAAAAGGGGACAACATAATAATTGTAAATGTACCTGCCGGGCAGGAAGAATCTTGGGCTGAGATGCTGAGTAAATTCCCGGTTATTCAAAGCGCCAATAGAATAACCAACGTAACAATATCGGCAAAAATATAGTGGGAAGAAAATACTTAAAAGAGAATTCTTACAACCAATGTTATGCAATCCCTTGAAATTAGAATAATGGAATTGTGAAGTAGTGGAATAACTAAATTTGCTCCGTTGCATAGACATTCCAATACTTACGGTGTTAGGTTTGCATAAAGTGAGCTTGTAAGATTTTTTCTAAGTGAAAGTTGGCAGTTAAACTTTTTGTTTGTCCCTGGATATTTAAACTTTTAGGTCAATATGTAACGAAATTTAAGAAAGAGTCTCTTAAATTTTTAATTCGGATATTTAAATGTTCCTTATTATTAATTAATTTTTGAATAACCGAATAAAGAACAATCGAATGAAGAATTAAGAACAATGTACTTAAATAAAATTGTCTATATCTTTAACTGAAAAAATTGAGTAAAATTCAAAATTCTAATCCTCTATTATTTTTAAATTTATCTATCATGGTATCATCATAATTTTAATTAAAAAATCTTTTGAGATTACATGATAAATCTTTATTTTTGGATTCAATTTTTTCGGGCAGATAGCTCAGTCGGTAGAGCAAAGGACTGAAAATCCTTGTGTCGGCGGTTCGATTCCGTCTCTGCCCACACTGCCGCGGCGATGTGAAACAAAGCCAGCTATAAAGGCGATTACCGAGTCGCCTTTTTTTATTTTAAAATATAAAAATACTTTTTTGATTGATTACTTTTTGATTTCACCAAAATGGGAAATTAGTCATCAAAATAATAATCAATTTCTTCAATTGTTTTATTAAATTGTAAAATATAAAAGACACTATAAAATCTTAAGCGAGTAAAGCTAAAACAATACTTAAGGGAAATTGAACAATAATTTAGGAATAGGTTTCTATCAAACGATCCTTAAGACATAGATCCGTTAAGTATAAATTCTTTAAACAGCTTTCAGCTTATTTCTTAAGTTTGGATTCTATTCCTACCATTACGGTTTTATCTTACATTTATTTTTACTGAAAATCTATTTCATAGTTATTTATTAGTCTGTTTACAGAAACAATAAAGTTTTTAATTTTTCAATGAGAATAAAATGATGGCGGAATATTCGATGCGTGAATGATAAATTGTCACATAAATTTTATGGAGACCAATATTAGTACTAGATAGGTACTAGATAAGTACAATCATAAGCCAATCGAATAACTGCAAAAATGGACTAAAATTGTACATATCAAATTTTAGCGGTTTTAGTAAATTGACAAATTGACAGAGGGAATATACTATTACAGAAATTACGTTAAATTATATTTTTTATTTGCATTTTGATTTTTTTCTACTTAGCTTTTGTTCCGATTATCACCTTAGCAGCGGATGGCTTAAAATATTTTATTTTCTATAATTAAGACTTTAGACAGGAAAGGCTTTCTATTCCAAATTAATAACTGATGTTATACAAGCTCGCGGATAAATAGCTCTGCCCTTTATGACAGATTCTAATAATATTCTCGATGATTAAGAGCTTTAGCTTATTTAACTATCGTTAACGGGCAAAAGCTCAATATTTTTAGATACCTGTTTACCCTGCTTCTAAAGTGCGGGTTATTCAAAAACTATTTTCGTTACTTCAGTTAATAATTACAGTTCCGTATTAAATAACTATATACTTAAACAAAGACAGGTGGCTTATGAAAAACAAAATCTTCTATTTTGTCTTAAGTGCAGCTTTGCTTCTTTTCGTATTTGCACAGTTTAATTGTTCCTCAGGTGAGAAAGTAATGACAAAGAAGGAACTTATTCAGCGGGGTAAATTTTTAGTTAATATAGGGGGATGCAACGACTGTCATTCTCCCAAGGTGATGACAGCAATGGGACCCGTACCGGATACAACAAAATTATTATCCGGGCATCCTTTTAACGAGCCAATAGCGCCAATAGATATGGATATGGTAAAGCCGGGCCAATGGGTATTAGCCGGCGGCATGGATTTTACATCCTGGGTTGGTCCATGGGGAATTTCATTTTCGAGAAATTTAACACCGGATTCTACAACGGGAATCGGAGCCTGGACTGCTGATGATTTTATAAATACAATCCGAAATGGAAAGCATTTGGGTACGGGAAGAAATTTATTACCGCCAATGCCCTGGCAAAGTATGGCTCATCTAAGTAATAAAGATCTAACAGCTATATTTACATATCTTAAAAGTCTTCCTCCAATTCACAACCAAGTACCGAACCCTGTACCTCCCAACTTGATTGCACAGTATTCAAAAAAATAGTTAAAGAGAGCTTCGGCTCTCTTTTTATTTTAAACTTAATTTATGTAATTGTGAAACATATCATTCCTTATCCGCTCTAACTTTAAGTTTACCTGCAATATCATATATTAAACCGTAAATAAAAGATAAATAGTTTAGGGCAAAAATTTATACACTTTAAATGTTTTTAAACTTTTTGATGTCTAATCAATTAAAATAAGTATTCAATCACGGAGGAATGTTTTGAAAAAAACTAATGCTATAAAGGGCATACTTTATTTAAGCCTCTTTACAATAATAATTACTATTGCAGGATGCGGGGATGCTTCGATAAACAGCAAATGGAAAACCGGTGATATTAAAATTGACGGTAATGACGCCGATTGGGGAAATACTTTAACTTATGTTAAAGACCTTAAATCTCTTGTTGGTATTGAAAACGATAACAATTACCTTTATCTATGTCTTGTAACTTCGGATAACAGTTTTGAATCTAAAATTTTGAGAATGGGTTTAACCGTCTGGTTTGACAGGACAGCAAGCGACGGTAAAAAATTCGGCGTACGCTTTCCATTAGGTTTCCATGGAATGGACAGGGAGCAATTTAGAAGTGAAATGCAGAATAATCAGGATGCAAGCAGGCCAATGCCGGCAGAAATTGACAAAATTCTTTTGAATAACCAGACTGATGCCGAGATTGTTGGCGCAAATAATGAAACGAATCGAGTACCTCTAATTCAGCTTAAGGGTATTAAATTAAAAATGACTATGAAAGGCGGCCGGATGGTTTATGAAATGAGAATGCCGCTTAAACATAAACCTGATTTTAGTTACGCTTTAAGTGCCGATACAGGAAGTACAATTAGTATCGGCTTAGAAACCGGGAGTTTTGCTTCAAACCGTTCAGGAAGAGGCGGCATGTTTAGCAGACCTGAGGGAGGCGAAGGCGGAGAAGGTCCTGAAGGCGGGTTTGGAGGTGAAGGCGGAGAAGGTGTTGGAGGCGGTTACGGAGGTGAAGGCGGCGGATATTACGGGCCCGGCGGCGGTATGAGAGGCGGTTACGGCAGCAGAGGCGGCGGCAGGCAATTTAACCGGAATATGATTGAACCCGTTAAATTTTGGGCAAAAGTAAAACTGGCTTCGGAATAATAAAAGAAATTTCTTCCTCAATACCTCTCTAGTGGTACATATTATTACTCTCTTTTCTGAAAATATGTACCGCTTTTTTTTATAAAATAAATGTTATTAACTGAACTTACGCATTCAATTAAAATGATAGAAGACTATACAAGTAGTTATTATAAAAAATTCGACTAAGATAAAAAATGTTGTAGTTTAACATTATTTTACCTCACCCCCTAGCCCCCTCTCCTTA
>JBJKSH010000011.1:0-26461 GCA_046704255.1 Ignavibacteriaceae bacterium
GTTAAACCATAATTTATTTGTAAATTTTATTTATGAAATTTCTTAGTTAAATTGCGTAACAAAAACAAAATCCGTTACCTAAGTTAATGTCATTTCCGTTTTATATTTCAAAAAAATATACTTTTTCCAAAAAGGATTCCAGGTTTATTACTTTTATATCTGCTATTTCAATTGTTGGAATAGCCCTTGGGGTTGCTACGCTGATTATTGCCTTGAGTATATTAAACGGCTTTCAAAGTACCATAACAAACAAAGTAGAAGACTTCGATTCACATATTCAAATTAGTTCTTTTAAAAACACACTGCCGGATTATCATTCAGTATTGCCGGTGCTAAAAGAAAAACTTTATCCCTATGCAATTAGCATAAACCCGTTTGTTTCCAATCTTGCAATAATAAGCAGTAAGTACATTAAAGACGGCGTTAGCATTAAAGGCATTAGGCCGGAAGATAACTGGATTGGAGTTAAGCGCGATATTGTCGCCGGAAGATTTTCCTTAGACGATTCGGCAGGCGTTGCTTCGATAATCATCGGGAAAAAACTTGCCGACAAACTGCTTGTTAAAACAGGCGATAAAGTTACCGTTTTTGCATTGAACAAAAATAAAGTCCCTACTCCCGAAAATCCTCCTAACATAAAAAGATTTGTTATTACGGGAATTTTCGAAAGCGGCATGGCAGCATTCGACGATTTAATTGCTTATGTAAACATAAAAGATGCGCAAAATTTATTTAGTACCGGTAGTAATATTTCCGGGTATGATATTAGATTAAATAATATTTCGAAGATAGACAGCCTTACAAATTTTTTAACGGATTATCTTTCTTACCCTTATTTTGTTAGATCCATATACCAGATTCACAGGAATATTTTTACATGGATTAATCTGCAGAAAAAGCCGATACCGATTATACTCGGATTAATAATTATTGTGGCAGTATTTAATATTATCGGTACTTTATTAATGATTGTACTGGAAAAAACTAATGCTATTGGAATATTAAAATCTCTAGGTGCAACCAGAAAACAAATTACTTCTATATTTATTTACCAGGGAATGTTTTTGGCAATTGCGGGGATTCTAATCGGCAACATTATTGCTTTTATCTTAACAGATTTACAATTAAGATTTAGAATAATTTCAATTCCGTCATCTGTATATTTTATGTCAACTGTTCCAATACAGCTTTCGGTTAATGTTTTTATAGGTGTATCTGTTCTGACTTTTATTTTATGCTTAGCAGCATCATTCATACCGAGTTTTGTGGCATCCAGAATTCAGCCGGTTTCAACATTAAGGTTTAATTAAAAATGAAGTTTGAATCGTTTATATCGAAAAGATATTTAATTTCAAAACATAAGATTAATTTTATAACAATAATTTCGCTTATTTCGGTTACCGGAATTACAATCGGTGTTGCCGCACTTATTGTTGTTCTTTCCGTGTTTAATGGATTCGGCAGCCTGGTTACTTCCTTCCTAATTAATTTTGATCCACATGTAAGAGTTGAAATAATTTCCCCGGAAGGATTCGGTCATCAAAAAGAAATATCCGATGATATTAAAAAAATATCCGATGTTAAATTGTTTGCCCCGTTTGTTTCCGGAAAAGTTTTGGCATATAAAGCCGGCTTAACTCAAATTGTTAATCTTAAAGGTATAGTTGAAAAAAGCGGGAACGATATTTACGGCATTAAAAAGAGTATGCTGTTCGGCAGCTATAATATTTCTTCCGGTAACGGCATTCCGCATGTAATACTCGGTTTAACACTTGCAGACAGGCTTCAAACGCTTATCGGAGATACATTAACTGTTGTTTCCCCGGTAGGAATTGAGCAGGCAATTACACAGTTTTCAATGCCGAAAACACAAAAATTTATTCTAAGTGGAATATATAGCTCGAACAATAATGAATACGACGGCTCTTATATTTTTACAAACTTGAAAACCGCTCAAAATCTTTTAGGGTACAACGGCAAAGTTCAGGGATATGATATCCGGCTGGATAACATAAATGAATCCAATAATGTAAAAGCAAAGTTAGATAAAATGCTTAATCCTAAATTATATAATGTAAGCACCTGGTACGACTTTCACAAAGAGCTTTATACAGTTATGAAAATAGAAAGATGGTCAGCTTACATTATTTTGTGCTTAATAGTTGCGGTTGCAACGTTTAATATTTTAGGTTCACTGTCCATGTCTGTAATAGAAAAGAAAAGAGACATTGGAATATTAAGATCTATGGGAGCGAGTGAAAAATCGATACTAAGAATTTTTATGTACGAAGGGTTGCTTATAGGAGTTATTGGTACTATAACAGGTGCACTTTTAGGTTACTTTATTTGCTTTTTACAGATCCATTACAAAATTTATCCGTTAAACCCAACTGAATATAAAATAGATGCACTTCCTTTACAGGTAAGAGTATCGGATTTCTTTTTTATAACTGGTGCTTCTATGCTAATGTCTTTTTTAGCATCGCTGTTCCCGGCAAAAAGAGCTGCAAAGGTTAATCCGCTGGAAGCAATTAAATGGGAGTAACAATTAACAATTTAGAATGAAGAATTTATAATTTATGAATGACATTATCTTAAAAGCTGAAGAACTGGTTAAAACTTATCAGAATTCAAAAAAGATCGAACTGCAGGTTCTTAAAAACATTTCACTTGAGATTGAAGCGAATAAGATTTCCGTTATTGTCGGCGCATCAGGTGCAGGTAAAAGCACGCTGCTCCATTTGCTTGGAGGATTGGATAGGCCGGACAGCGGAACTATTCTTATAAATAATGAAAATATTTTAAAGCTTTCCGATGAAAAGCTTGCAAAATTTAGAAACCGCAACATTGGATTTGTTTTTCAATTTCACCATCTTCTGCCGGAATTTACGGCTGTTGAGAACGTTGCGATACCTCAGTTAATTCAGGGAACCTCAATGGACAAAGCCTTGGCACGGGCCGGTGAGCTTATTGATGCAGTCGGACTTTCCGAAAGAGCAAGCCACAAACCTGCGGAATTATCCGGCGGTGAACAGCAGAGGGTTGCTGTTGCCCGTGCACTTGCAAATGATCCTGCAATTGTTTTTGCAGACGAACCAACCGGTAATCTGGATTCTGCAAACAGCGATATTGTTCATAAAATTTTAATTGATCTGAAAGATAAGTTCAATAAGACTTTTGTAATTGTAACGCACAATGCCGGGCTTGTACAACTTGCCGATAAAGTTTTTGAAATGAGGGATGGGAGAATACAATGGAATGCAGACTCATAATAGAACAAGTAGAAAAATATATAAAAAGAATTACTCGTGAATGAGATTATAATACCTCTATTTAAGGAAAGCACTGAAGATGCATTATAATATTTTACAATGCTAAAGAGTTTTCGATTAAAGTTCTATTTCTTTCAAAAAAATATTTATGCTCTCCATAAAAGATACTGTCTCTTGCTCTCATATATTATGAGTTACTTGTTTATATTATTATTCCAATTACCCTTATAAAGTAAAGTTAATAAATTCCTTTTCAGATTGGCAAAGTCAGTATGAGTATAAATTAAATCCAAACTAAGCAGTTTAATTTTAAGTGAACTACCTAATTCATCCAATTGAAATGAATTTATTATTTGTTGTGTTTCTTCTTCGGTAACCTCGGTATAATTATCTACAATTTTTCTTACCCTTTTATTCTCAGGACAATTATACTGGCAAAGCATGCAGCCAATAAGACTGTTATGTGCTTCCGGGTTAATCCATTCCGGAAATTGATACCCATTTTCATTAAAAAAAGTAATGCATCTTTCGGCATTTATCATAAACCTTTCATTATTAATTGCACCGGCAGGGCATACTTTAATACACGCACTACATTTATTACATCTTTCCAACATCCTTAAATTATGCCAATGATCTGTTTCAACAGGCAAATCCGAATACAACGAAACCAATTGATAAAAGCTTCCCATATCTTCCACATAAGTAATATTATTTTTACCATAATAAGCAAGGCCGCTGTGTACGGCAAGAAGCTTTTGAGGCAAATTAGTTTTGAGAGCTTTGTACCCCGCCGGTTTTAACAAAGCACAGACAGTATTTAATATTTTTTCACCGGTATCTTCATACCCTCTGTATGTCGGAGGTATAGTTAACCGAAAGTCTTTTCCCTCAAACTTAAATCCTGCTTCGGAACGATAACTTGGAACGGCAGCAGCTATTATCGATTGAGCTTCTGGTAAGTATTCGGGGATTTTGAAATCCAGCGATGAAATATACCTTTTGTATAATTTTGTGTCGATGTTATTTTTTTGAAGAATGGAAATGTATTCCGATTTCAATTCGGTGAGATGAGAACAAGAAATGATTTTGCATTTTATTCCTTTACTGCTCAGTTTATTTAATAAACACATGAACTCTTCATTTTATCAATAGCAAATGCATCATTTATTTTCCATGATTTGTATTTTGCCGTTCGGGGTGCTCCGCCTTCGTTATGTTTTTTAGTCCTGATTTTAAATCCTCTGAATAGCTCATGTAATGTTCGTCTGGATAATTTATGAATTTCAATATATAAACGTAGCAATATATTTTACCACTTCCACCCTTTTTATTTGCCTGCCGGGGCGTAGTTTTGAGCGTTTATGTTATTTTATAAAATGATGACCACGGCTTCACTTCGTTACGCCGCTGCAGGCTTCGTTTATTCGCTTCGCTCAAAACGAAGCCTGGTGGAGCTAAGGAGGATCGAACTCCTGACCTCTTGAATGCCATTCAAGCGCTCTCCCAGCTGAGCTATAGCCCCATTATTTATATAAATAAAAATAAAGAAGAAATTTTTCCAAACCAAATTTATTTTTAATCTTATTATTATCCACAGAAAAATAAGTTAAATTATAACGTGCCATAGGATTTATAAATCAATTTACAAAATGTTTTTTTATTCAACTATTTGCCATTAGCTGTTAACCTATTCCTGATAATATATTTTACCTTTCTAATTCTATCTTCAACCGGCGGATGAGTCGAAAAATAATTAAAGAAATTCGGAGAATCGGAATTTTTCTCCGGAAGTTTTTCAAGTAATTTAATTGCTCCTTCAGGATTATATCCTGCGGCATACATAAGTATAGTACCAAAAGAATCTGCTTCAAATTCCTGATCTCTGGAATAACCTTTCTGAAGCAGGTTGTTTATTGTTTTTACGGCATAACTGCTTACAAATCCCCCCGGTTTGCTTGCCATTGCCAGCAAGTTTAATGATGAGTTTGCTATCGTCCTGTTAAATATATGCCATCTTACAACATGACCTATTTCATGTCCAAGTACAAATGCGGTTTCATCTTTATCAAAATTTATTAAATCCAATATTGAACTTGTAGCAAAGATAAAGCCTCCGGGCAGTGCAAAGGCATTAACATCGTTAGAGCTTAAACAATCAAAACTAAATTTTCTATAGCTGTTTTTAACTTTATCAATTAATCGTTCACCGGTGTTGTTTAATAATTCTTTTATCTTTACATCGGTAACTACGCGGTTAAGTTCCGTTACTTTTTTAGACATTTCTTTTCCGACATAATACTCTGCTTCTATTGCCTCTTCCTGAGAACCGAGCACGGATTTATAAATCCATTTGCCGCGTCTTAAAGCCTGCCCTGTTTTCATTCCTAAATATTTAAATATTTCGTCCATGACAAAAAGGTTAAATTCAAATTTTAATTCAAGTATAAGTTTAAGGTTTTTAATCGAATTAATTTATCTATAAAATATTGCCAGCCAAATTGTTTCGGAATTTTCCTTCGTCCATTCCACACGATGTTTTACGTGTGCCGGAATATTTATATAATCTCCGGCATTTAATATTAGTTCTTCAGGTTTGTTTTGAAATTTTAGCTTGGCTTTTCCTTTTAAAACCAACACCCACTCCTTTTCATTCTGGTCATACCAAAAATTTGGCGGAGAAGATTGCCCGCATGAAATTATTCTTTCAATACGAACATTATTACAATTAACTAGTATCTCTGTAATTTCCTCAGGAACAATAGCAGGAATACGATTAAAAATATTTTCAGATTTCATAAAATCCTTTAACAACGCATGTTTTTTATAAAAAAATTAAATAACAGAAGAAATTCAAAATAAAAAAATTATTCTTGCATAAGTTTAGTTGAGTATTTTTCCAGTTAACAGTAAAAACTCTTACTTAACAATTTAAAAAATAAAAGGATAAAATGTTGAAGAAAAATAAATCACGCCCCGAATAAAATGTAAACCTGTATTGCCGCCGATTCTCTTATTCTGTAATAAATTGTTTTAACCGTACTCATTTTATAATTACTAGCCATGCCGAACACCTTTATATCTCCCCGGTTACACATTAATAAAGCTCTCGGTAGATGCCATTTATCAGATACAACCACTATATTCTTAAATTTAAGTGAATCTGCCAAAACATGTTTTATATACACTGCCTGCTGGCAAGTACAGAAAGTATTATGCTCGGTAATTATAGCAGAATCGGGTATGCCCTGTTGTTTTAGGTACCAGGCTCCTGCTTTTGATGCAAATGTATCAAACTCTCTCGTACCGCCGGTAACAACAATTTTTTTAACGTTTCCTGATTTATACAAATCGGCGGCTTCATTAAGCCTGCCGCAAAAAACCGGACTAGGTTTATATTTTCCCCAAATACCGGCTCCTAGAACTACAGCTGCATCACTCTTAATTACCGGCCGGTAAGTTTTAATATTCTTAAAAGTATAAATGAAACCAATTAGCGTACAAATACCTGTAAGAAAAACCGCAAATAAAACTATTTTTATATAGCCCGTATGTTTGGTAAAAGTATAAGCTAATGCTATTGATAATTGAACCATTAATGCCCCGTATGCAAAAACGGATATTTGAATTGGTGAATCCCCGGTTGGTGGTAAATAAAATGAACTCCAAAGAAAAATTATAGATGAAATTAACAACAAAAAAATTATTAGAACCGGAATTTTCCTTTGTAAAGAATATTCGATAAAAATTATAAGAATGATAACAGTTAATTCAAGCGGAATATTTTGTGATGAGAAAAAGCCTTTCAGCAGATGTTCATATACAACTCTTGCGCTGCATATTTTCATTGCAGCAGCCATATCCAAAATTAAAGCAAGCTGTATAAGAATTTTAGAGATCAATTTGTTTGTCGTTTCATACTCCATGCTCCATATTCCTACTCCCTTATTTCATTCTCAATACTCCCTACTCCTTACTCTACATGCCTATTCATACTTCTTAACTTCTTTAAGAATATAAGTAGCAACAGCGCGTGCTTGTGCAGGATTTAAGCCCGGGTTGGGCATGTCCGGGTATCCAGGCACCTTATGTGTCGGGTGTAGAATAAATTTAACTAGCTCATCAACATTACCTTTAAACGTGGGCAAAGTTTGCTCATACGGAGGACCGACAACTTTATGATCGAAAGCGTGGCAGGCTGAGCAAATATTTGTATAAATTTCTTTGCCGCTTATTTTTACTTTTTTAGTCGGCGCAGTAAGTTTTTGCATAACCTGTTCAAAATTAGCTGCCAGTTTTTCACTTTGTTTTTTAGTAGCATTGCCAATTGTAAGCTGATCTTTAACTACCAATGCCATTAGTATAAATAAAGCTACATAAAAAATATGTACACTGTACCTAACATCTGAGTTTTTATACATTACGTATAAATAATGATATCCGAGTAAAAGCAGCAAAATTGCTGCAGTTACATATACAAATACCGAATTAGAAAAGGAATCATTCGGAAGAAAGCTTATGTTAATCCATATCATGACGGGTAATGCCGCCATACCGATTCCTGCGGCGGATATTGCTGTTTTACTAGCAAACTCTTTGTAGGATTCATCCATATCGGATTTGCCTCCGCCTAAATAGAAAAAACTGAACAGAATTACACTTCCGGTAAATGCAAAGGCACCGAAAATAAAAGTAATTAATTTAAATATTACATCCCAGGAGAACATTAATGCGATAAAACCTTTAACTCCCCACTCAGCCGGAAAGGCAGCTATAACAATAGCGGCAGTAAATACCCAGATGCCCAGAAATAAAAAAAGCAGCCCGAACCTGCCCGGCGTTTTGCTTAGCCTTCTGCTTTTTTCCCTGTACTTTGAAAGTAATTCCTTAAAGGATTCGTCCTGTGTATGAAATTCTTTTATTGTTTTAAAAAATTCATTAAAAGAAAATGAATAACGGTAAGTGAAAATTAATATTAAACCGAAAGTAACAAGGAAAAGAGAGCCGGTTAAAAAATTTACCGTAACAAGATTGGACATGTGGAACATTTGAATATAAAGTAAAATTGCAGTTACCAGCGCCATTATGCCAAGTACAATTCCCATACTTGTATTTATTGTAACGGTTTCAATTACATCCCTGGCAAAACGTAAATAAATATGGTTGCTTTCCTTTAAGCCTTTTCTTTTATAAAACAAAGACAATATAGTTCCGCCGAATACCATGCTGATATACGGGACGAACAGGAAGAACACAAGCATTGCAATATAATGCAAAAGAGCTATATGTTCGGGAGATAAAGGAATAACTAATTTGTCTAGAAAATTCATCTACGTTCTCACTTTTTAATTTAGATAATTAATTTATCAATGGATAAAAGAAGGACTACAATTACGGCAAATAAATTTATATCTCTAAACGCAAACCGGAACCAAATTTTCTCTTTTGTGGTTTTCAATAACTTTAAAGAATTCCATGTAAGCCAAAGCCCGGAAAGCAGGATGCCGAATTCTATAAAAATATTTACTTCAATTCCGAACAAAGGAATTAAAAGGCTTGTTACAAAAGTTGCCATAATCCACATAAAAATAATTCTTGCCAGTTGGTCCGTGTTAAAAATTTGGGTTAAAGTTGGAAAGCCTGCCTGTTCATAATCCTTACCGAATATTAGCAGAAGCAGCCAGAAATGTGGAATCTGCCATATAAAAAAGAATGCGGCGAGAATAAGAATCTGCGGGCTTGTAATGCTGCCTCCTGCTGCAGCCCAGCCAACCATCGGCGGCAAAGCACCTACCAGCGATCCCGGAATAATAGCAAGTGCGTTCTTCCTTTTTAAAGGAGTATAAACTCCATTATACCAAAACAAATTCAAAAGCCCCAGGCCAAGTGCTAATAAATTTGAACCCAAGTAAAGAACCGCAGCGCCTGAAAGTGATAAAACTATTGCAAGACTAAGAGCACTATTCGGGGATATCCGGCCGGATGGCAGCGGCCGCCGCTTAGTCCTTTTCATCAACGCATCTGTATTACGTTCCTGGTAATGATTTATAACCGCCGAACCGGAAGATAGCAGCAGTATTCCCAAAGCAGGAGCAATTAAAGCTGTTGTAATTTTTTCCGTAAAGCAGATAAAGCCGAAAACAGTTGTAAGAGTTACAAAAGTTGTAATACGCAGCTTTGTAAGCTCAACAACAATATCCAACTTATCCTTAATTGCCGAAGCTAAATTTTTTTCTTCAATATTTTTTAAGGAAATAGATTCCATTTTACATATTGCTTTCCGAAGCGGCATTATTTGTCATCGCCATTTTTTGTTTAGCCATCCAGGCTTTATATTTATCCGGAGGCATTACCACAACCGCACTATACATATAAGAATGCCTTAAGCCGCAGTACTCCGCACAGAATACCTGGTAAATACCCACGTGGGTAGCCTTAAACCAGGCAAAGTTAACTCTTCCGGGTATAACATCTTTTTTGGTTTTAAATGCAGGTACATAAAAAGAATGTACAACATCTCTAGAATGAAGCAAAACTTTAACGGGTTTATCAAGCGGAACATATAAAGTATCCGTTTGAACACCATTAGAATATTTAAATGACCATCTCCACATTTGAGCGTAGACATTAACAACCATAGCGTTCTTGGGAACGGTGACTAACTGTTCATAGCCAGTCCATCCCATCCAGAACATAACCAGCACAAGCAAAACAGGTACTACGGTCCATGTAATTTCCAGCGGTATATTACCGTGAATGTTCTGTGCTCTTTTGTTTTTCTTTGCACTGTACTTAATTACAAATGTCACCATCAATATTGTTATAAGAGCAAGAAAGAATGCACAAACTATAACAATAAAAGTAAATGTAGTATCTACTGTGTTAACAAAAGTTGATGCAAATGCCAGCATATTAATTACCTTACATAAATAAATAATCGGAGAACAAAAGCGTGAAAGAAATTAGTAAAAACATTAAAGCTACCAATACAAATATTTTAAAAGCCTTCTGTTCCATCCTAAGATGCATAAACTCCGTTAAAACCAGATACGATTTAGCTATTGCAATAATAACGGCAACGGCAGCACTTAGCTTTCCGAAGTTTATACCGGCAACGGTTGCCGTAAGCGCCGTTAAAGATATAAGCGCTAACCAGACAAGAACGTAGATGCCGTAACTGTGTTTATGTTCCGTATGTGCTTTTAGGTTTTCCATCTAATTTCTTTCTATTCTAATCGTTATAATACTATACACAAAATAAACAAGAAATTGAAAATTGAGAGTTAAGAATTGAATATTAAAAATTTTCAATATTCAGTGTCCAATGCTCAATGTTCCATTAATGCATGTTACCATTAGGTACCTGCTTTCCCGGTTTATGTTATTAAATAGAACAACGGGAATAAAAATATCCATATTATATCTACAAGGTGCCAGTACAAACCTGCTGCCTCCAGCTTTACATAATTATCCTTATTTATTACTCCTTTTATCGTAAGCCTAAGCATAAAGGCAATAACCGTCATACCGACAAGCACGTGCAGTCCGTGTAAACCTACCATAGAATAATATAAGCCAAAATATAATATTTGTCCTTTTGGCTTTGCGTCTAGAATTGGAGAGCCGGGAAAATTTCCTTCTCTAAACTCAGCGCTCCATTCTATAAATTTATTAATTAAGAACCATAAGCCGAAAGCTATGGTAACAATCTGAAGAAATATAGACCAGCCTTTTTTGCCTTTCTGCATTGCGGCAATAGCAAGTGCCATAGTCATGCTGCTGGTAAGAAGAATTATAGTATTAGCAGTTCCAAAGAAAGTATTCATTTCTCTGGAAGCAATGCTGAAGTCCTGCTGATGTAAATACCTGTACACCGAATACATAAGGAACAGGCCGCCGAACAACAGGAGTTCTGAGAACAAGAAAAGCCACATTCCCATTCTTGTACGAATATCATCTCTATGGACGTGGACTACTGCATTATCGTTATTACTCAATTTACCTCCTCATCTACTGTAGCAAGCTCGTTTTGTTTATACTCGTATGGGCCTTCAATAATAGAAGGTATTTCTTCAAAATTTTCGGTTGTAGGCGGAGTGGCAATTTTCCACTCAAGAGTTTCTCCGCCCCAAATATTTTTTTCCGTTATTTTTTTACCTTTTAAAAGTGATCTTAACAAATTAAACAGCATTATAAAAAGCCCCAATACCAGTATCCACGAACCTACCGTTGAAATTACATGCAAGGGCTGGTACTTAGGTAAATAATGGTAAGATCTTCTCGGCATGCCCAGCCAACCAAGAATAAAGAATGGGAAATAAGTTATATTGAAACCTGTAAAGACTATCCAGAAGGCAACTTTGGCTATTTTTTTGTTATACATTCTGCCGGTCATTTTAGGCAGCCAGTAATGGAGTGCAGCAAACAAACCGAAACCCGTTCCGCCAAATACCACATAATGAATATGCCCGACGATGAAATATGTATGGGTTAAATATATATCAACATTTAATGCGCCCTGGATAATGCCGGTTAAGCCTCCTATGGAAAACAAGAAAATAAATGCGAGCGCATAAAGTAAAGGCGGATCCGGTTTTATAGATCCTTTATAAAGAGTTGCCGTCCAGTTAAAAACTTTTATAGCACTTGGAATAGCCACAAGAAATGTTAAAAGAGAAAATACAAACTCCGCGGTATTACTCATTCCGGTAGCGAACATGTGATGCGCCCAAACAAGCGATCCGAACAAAGCAATTCCCAGGCTTGAATATGCTATAAATTTATAACCGAATATAGTCCGTTGGGAAAATACGGGTATAATTTCCGAGATCACTCCCATAGCAGGCACAATTATTATATAGACCGCAGGATGAGAATACATCCAGAACATGTGCTGAAACAAAATCGGGTCGCCGCCTAATGCGGGATCAAAAATACCAACATGAAAAACTCTCTCTACTACTACCATTAATAAAGTTATTCCGATAATTGGAGTAGCAATAACCTGTATCCAGGAGGAAGCATACAAAGACCACCCGAACAAAGGCATTTTAAACCAGTCCATTCCCGGTGCACGAAGCCTGTGAATTGTAGTAAGAAAATTAAGCCCGGTTAAGATTGAAGAGAAGCCGAGTGTAAAAACCGCAAACAACGTAAATATCATGTTGGTACCGGTTCTAACACTGTAAGGGATGTAAAACGTCCACCCGGTATCTGCAGCGCCGCCGGGTAATACAAGAGATAATAAGATTAACGTACCGCCGGTAATATAAAGATACCACGACAATAAATTTATCCTGGGGAAAGCCACATCCTTTGCACCAAGCATAATAGGCAAAAAGAAATTTCCGAATACCGCAGGTATAACAGGAATAACTACAATGAAAATCATTATTATGCCATGAAGCGTAAAGAATTCATTATAAGCCTGCGGCCCTACAATTGTACCCTGAGGGGTTAATAATTCCAGCCTAATTAAAAACCCCAGTGTTACGCCAACTGCAAAGAAGCTGATAACAGTAATAAGATATAAGATGCCTATTCTTTTGTGGTCGGTTGTTAAAAGCCAACCCCAAATACCTTTATGTTTTCCTTCATATTCCAGATAGCTTGGCTCATGCCCGTCTTGGTGTAAAGCCAAAGTCTCACTTGCCATAAATATTTACCTCTAATTAATATTTCCTTTATTCGGATTAGATTTTTTAATAACCAGTAGTGCAATAACAATTGTAAAAATACCGGTAAGACCGATTAAACCGAAGATTAATACATCCTTACCTTTGGGAATAAAAGTTGTACAGGTTTGAAGAGCCGCATTTATTGTTTGTACAACCTGGCCTTTAGAAGTTTCCTGAACCGCCAATTGAAAATCTGCAGGCAGAATGGAAAAGTCTCCGGTTGCAGTATACTGAGGCCTTAAATAACGGCATATCTTCCCTTTTTTATCAACAAAAATCAGCACACCTTTATGCAGGTAACCGTTTTTCAGTTTCTTAAAATAAAATCCCGCCGCATCTGTAATTTTATTTATAGACACACTATCGCCCGTTAAGAATTCCCAATCCGAAGGTGCAAACTTTTTTGTAATTACGCTTAGCATAGCATTTTTTTTCTGAGCGGCAATTTCCGGTGTTTCTTTCGGGTTAATACTTATGCTGATTACCCTGTAATCTTTACCGGGTTGTACTTCAGCTTTATTAATAACAGTAGCAACTTCCACCATTAACGGAGTACAAATTCCCGTACACCTGTAATAAACAAAATCGAAAATCGTCGGTTTATTCACCAGGTCTTTTAATTCAACCGTTTTACCTAATGAGTTTTTAAATTTTAAATTAAGCGGAAGTTCACTGCCTAAATGATCAACTACCTTTGCCTGATTACCTTGCCCGGCATATATTTTCTGTAATCCAGAAAACATAATTACAATGAAAAACAATACCGTAACACTTTTTAATTTGTTCATAATTTCTTTAGAATTTTTAGAATACTTTAACGTGTAAATGAATTCAATTTACAGAGGTATAATATCTATATGAATCAAAAAAGAATTATCCGCAATAATTAATTCGATTTTTTACTTGCCTTTCGGGGCTTTCGAATAACATAGAAATACAACGCACCTACCGCCAATAAAATTAGGATTCCCGAAAAATCAAACGCATCAATTACAAAAGATTCATTCTTAGGCGGATCTGTAAAACAGTATCTTAGCTGTCTGTCTATAACCGGAATTACTTCACCTTTGGAAGCTTCAATTAAAGCCATCTTAAAACTAACAGGAAGAATTCTAAAGTTACCTCTGGTTGTATAGCCCGGTTCCACGTACCTGCAAATTGTACCGTTAGCCGAAACAAAAACAAGAACACCAATATGTAAAAAGTTATCCGGTTCTTTTTGTGTAAAATTAAAACCGGCAGCTTCCGTAACTTTTTTAATGTTTGTACTGTCGCCTGTTAAAAACCACCATGCCGAAGCCGGTATTCCTGAACGAAGCAGATTTATCATTGACTGCTTTTTCTTAAAAGCATCCTTAGGTGTTTCATCATCGTTAAAACTTATTGTAACAACGTTATAATCTTTGCCCGGCTGTAAATCTACTCTATTCATAACATCTGCAATTTCCGACATTAAAGGCGTGCAAATGCCCGTACATTTATAATATGCAAAATCAATAACAGTAGGCTTATTAATTATACTTCCCAGAGTTACTTTCTTACCTTGAGAATCGTAAAACACCGCATCAAGAGGAATTTTATTTCCCAATTTTTCCGTAAGGCCTATTTCTTTCTGAAAGCCCGCGGCTCGTAAAAAACCGCTGCTAAAAATAATTATTAATAAGACTGCCATTACGGCAAGCCTTTTTAAATTGTACATATCAACTATTATTCTTATCATATTTTATTCGGAAAAATAGTTACTCATATACTTAAAGAATGTGTTCCATTCACTGCTTGTTAGTGAGTGCACATTATCGTTAAAGCCATCTTCATTTAGTTCATTAACTATTAAATTCACAAATGCCTGCTCATTATTATGCCATTCGCCTGTGTTACTTAAAGTAGTCAATGCTCTAATTTCATTATTAGTTACTCTTTTAAAAATTGCCGCACCGTTGTCACCCGGATCATTTTTAATTTGATTCAGTATGAACATTATCGAATCGTATTTTTGCCGGCTGTTTTTCTCAAAAATTAACATTGCATCCTTAATAGGAATTTGACCGGGACTGCTTGAACCTTGGGCAAGATTATAAGTTTGTTCAAGATTTTCCAGATCTTCTTTTGTATCCTCGGGAGGATTCGGAACGAAAGTACTTCTTATATATTGTGCAAGCGCAAACTTGTCCTGCGGCGAAAAAGTACCGAATGCCACCATTGCACTTCCCTTTATACCTTCGGAAAGGGTTTTATAAATACCGGAAATTTTTGGTCCGTTTATCCAGTTGGCTTTGCTTGTAAAATTCCTAGGCTTAGGATTTAAACTTGCAGCAGCCGGCCCGTCTCCTTTACCGTTTACCCCATGACAGGCAATGCAGTTTGTAGTAAACAAGCTTTTGCCTTTTGCAATAAGTGCAGGATTAGGCTCGCTTAATTCCGTAACATTAGCTTTAGCGTTAGAACTGGGCTCAATCAATTTAAGATCACGGAACTCATATACAGAATCCGATGAAGCCGGGGGAAATTTATTTCTTCCGATATCATTTATTTTTGAAAGATATAACATTCCGAGCCCTACACCTACAACAAGGATATACGGGTAAACAAGTCCGAGAATTTTAACCGGATGTTCTTTTAACTCTTTTATCAAACTTTTTTTGTTCTGACCCATATTATTCATATAAATCCATTATATAAAGGCTTAACTATTCTTAATTAAGATGAAAATCAAATGTTCGTTTAAGTTTAGGATCGCCGATCGGCATAAGGTTATGCTTCTTAGCAAGTACACTGAATAAATAAACAACTAAACCAATAGCTGCAAGCGGGAACGTAAAATCCATCCAGCTAATATGGAATGTAAAACCGTTATTCACCATTCCGGGCATTACAAGCCAATAAGAATCCAGGAATTGAGTTAATATTATCCAGATTGCAGTTGCCCGCAAAATATTCGGGTTGGTTTTTGAGCTTTTGGGCAGCAATAATAAAAACGGTACAAAGAAATGTGAGATTACCAATGCAAGCGATAAAGGCTTCCATATACCGGTCCACCTGTGAATGTAATAAACAATTTCCTCCGGAAGATTGCCGTACCATTGAAGCATATATTGTGAAAATGCTATGTAAGCCCAAAATACCGTAAAGGCAAACATTAAAGTTCCAAGGCTATAATAATGATCCCTGTTGATTTTAGGAGTTAAGTAACCTCTTTCCGTAAGTGTTACGGCAGCTAAGGTTGTAATCGCCAGTCCAACCCAGGCAGAATCGGCAAATACATAAACACCGAATATTGTAGAGAACCAGTGGGGAGTCATACTCATCAGCCAATCAAAAGAAAATACGGAAACCGTAAATGCATATACAACCATAAATGCAATAGAAACCTTTATGTTCTTTGTTGTTAAATTTTGATCAAAAGAAAAATCCTGTTTTCTTGAATTTTTAATTATTACAAAATAAAATAAAGACCAAACTGCCAGAATAATAATATCCCGGACAATGAAGAAGGGAATATTTAAATAAGTAGTCCTTTGTCTAAGAACTGCATCATGCGCTACCGCAGCAGGATTTGTCCATATATATAAATTATGCAAACTAAAAAATAACGGTATTGCAAGAATAATTAAGAAGGGAATGCTGGCCGAGAAAAATTCACTTATTCTTCTAAAGGCAACGCTCCAAACAGCACCGGCAGCATATTCCAAAGCAACAACGAATAAAGAACCGGTACATATACAAACCAGGAATATAAAAGATGCCAGGTAGCTAAAGGATGCACGCGCAGGATTAATGAAATAGCTTAAAACTCCTGTTACCACTCCTATTATTAGTAGGATTATTCCAACTGTTCCTATACTTTTCGGCAATTCTTTTTTTACATAGCCGGAATCAACAACAGGCTTTACGGATTCAGTTTGAAGCATATTTTTCTGACTCCTTTTTTATCTCTTTTATCATAGTAAAATCGGAAGGTTTGGGGTTCTGCGCTCTTTGTAAGACGCGTATATAATTTATTATTGCCCATCTTTCTCTTTTTGAAATTTGACGTGCATAAGACGGCATAGGCGTCATTCCGTTTGTAATTATATTGTAAATACGGCCGTCGCTGTAGTTTATTACGGTAGATGAATGAAGTGTTGGGCCCGGAGGAAATTGCCCCATCAATCTGCTGTTGCCGTCGCCGTAATTGCCGTGGCACGGGCTGCAAAATGTTAGGAATTTTTCCTGCCCCAATTCCAGTACCTTTTTAGTAGGCAGCAAAGGATTGGATAAAACTTCTTTCGGATCACTTTGCCCCTTATAAGCATACGGAATGTAATTCCTGGCAACAGTTCCTGCCGGCGGCACTCTCATTTCATGTTCATCATAAAAGAATTTACTTTTTTCCTGAGCAACGCCTTTATTCTGGTTATCCATAAAATTGAACGGGGGTAAAAACATAAATTTATTTAACGTAACATAAGTGGAACCGGCTGTTAAGATTGCAATAACAGCAAGAAACACCATAAAGCGTGGTTGAAGGACTTTATACTCTTGCCTCTCAGGATAATAAATTGATTCTAAACTTTTTGCTCCAAGGCTCTTTAATAATTCCGTTACTTTTACTTCATCAAAAAGAGGGTCTGCCGATTCAATAACAATACCATATTTATCGGAAGAAACATTCTTCATATAATTAGTATCATGAAGCGGATGACTGTTAAAAGGTAAGTTGAATACAACAGCAATCATTCCGAATACTGTTGATAGTACCCCCGTAAGAACCGTAAACTCGAAGGTAATGGGAACGTATGCAGGCAGTGCAAAAAAGGGCTTTCCGCCAATTACTAGCGGGTAGTTTACGGATACTGCCCAATACATAAAGAATAAAATAAATGTGGCAGCCGAAAAACCTGCAAACAAAGTTACATATCCCATCTTGGAAGATTTTAATCCCATTGCATCGTCCATTCCATGCAAAGGATACGGAGTGTTTACATCAAAATATTTATAACCGGAGTTCTTAACTTTGTTAGCTGCATTAATGATATCATCCGGTTTATCGAACAGAGCAGCAATGCCGTATAAATTTTCGTTATGCATTTATCTCATCTCCATGGTGCGAAGGATGGGAGCCCTGTACAACACCTTTTATTTCTGAAATTGATATGACAGGCAGAGACTTTGCAAATAATAAAATTAATGTAAAGAATAAGCCGAAACTTCCGAATAAAATTCCCAGATCAATCAAAGTCGGCCTAAAGTAATGCCAACTGGAAGGTAGAAAATCTCTGCTTAATGAAGAAGCAATGATTACAAATCTTTCAAACCACATACCTACATTAACTAATATTACAATTATTAAAGTAACGGGAACCGAACGTCTGACTCTTTTGAACCAGAAAAGCTGCGGAAAGAAAACGTTGCAGCTAATCATAATCCAGTAAGCCCACGCATAAGGCCCGAACGCCCGGTTAAGCGTAACAAAAAGCTCGAAAGGAACCCCGCTGTACCATGCCATAAACCATTCGATAAAATAGGAATAAGCAACCATAGAACCGGTAACCAAAATAATTTTGTTCATCTTCTCCAGGTGATCCAGAGTAATGATATGTTCCATATCGAAGATTTTTCTTACAAAAATTAAAACCGTGCTGACCATTGCAAAACCGGAAAAGATTGCACCGGCAACAAAGTAAGGAGGGAAAATTGTGGAATGCCATCCCGGCAGAATTGCAGCGGCAAAATCCCAGCTTACTACCGTATGAACGGAAAGAACAAGAGGAGTAGCTAAGCCGGCTAATATCATGTAAACTTTTTCATAATGTTTCCAATGACGGTTGGAATGTCTCCACCCCAAACTGAAAACAGAATAAATTGTTTTTTTAACTTTGTTTGTTGTCCTGTCTCTAAGAGTGGCAAAGTCGGGTATTAAACCTATATACCAGAAAACCAGAGAAACAATTAAGTAAGTTGATACTGCAAATACGTCCCACACTAAAGGCGAAACAAAATTAGGCCAAATGCTGTGCTGGTTAGGATAAGGAATTAAATATCCTGCAAGCCACGGTCTTCCTACATGGATGATAGGAAAAATCCCGGCACATATTACCGCGAATATTGTCATAGCTTCAGCAAACCTTGCTATACCGGTTCTCCATCGTTGCCGCAGCAAATATAAAATAGCCGATATAAGTGTACCGGCATGGCCGATTCCAACCCAAAATACAAAGTTGGTAATTGCAAATGCCCACGCCACAGGTATGTTATTGCCCCATAGTCCTATGCCGTAATAAAATGTAAGGCTTACGCATATCGCTCCGATTAAGAGCAGGCTTCCAGTAATCGACAGCGCAATATGATACTTGTGTGAAGCACGGCCTTCAACCGGGGCAGCTATTACTTCATCAAGATCCCTTAAGGGCGGATTACCTTCTACCAGCGCTAGTTCTACCGAATAATCGTTGGCCACTAAACCTCCTCCGATTCAATGTTTCTTAATTTTGCTATGTAAGTTACGTTGGGCCTTGTGTTAACATCTTCCAGTACATAATAGCCTAATTCATTAGTTCTGTATTTTTTATAAAAGACCGACTCTTTATCATTCATATCGCCAAACTTTATTGCTTCCGTATTACATGCATCCTGGCATGCGGTTCTTACATCAGAACCTTTTAACGGCCGGTGTTCCCTAATTGCATTAGACCTTGCTGCCATTATCCTCTGGATACAAAACGTACATTTTTCCATAACTCCACGGGAACGAACCGTTACTTCCGGGTTATAAACAAGACTGAATAAATGGCTCTGCTGGTAAAAATGTTTAAAGTGATCTCTGTAATTAAAGAAGTTAAATCTTCTTACTTTATATGGGCAGTTGTTTGAGCAGTATCTTGTACCAACACAACGGTTATAAATCATTTGATTTAACCCGTCCGGGCTGTGGGTAGTTGCTGCAACCGGACAAACATTTTCGCAGGGAGCGTTATCGCATTGCTGGCACAACATTAACTGATTGCTAGTTACGGGCTCATTTATTGTTCCGGAGTAATATCTGTCTACTCTAAGCCATTCCATTTCCCTGCTTACGGCTACCTGATCTTTTCCTACAATCGGAATATTATTTTCAGCATTGCAAGCTATAACACATTCAGAACAACCGGTACATTTATTTAAATCAACAGCCATTGCCCACTTTACACCGGGATATTCGTGAAGATTATATAATGTTTCTCCTTTTTCAGGATCAACAGTATGTATAAAATGAGGATTCTTTTTATATTCTTTTACCGTTCCTTCCTGAATAATCTTTCTTTTTTGTGCGGCATCTTTAGTTAATGCTTCACCGAACATGTTATGTTCCATTGTAGAGATTAGATTATAACTGCCGCCGGGCTTAGTCACTTTATCAACAGTAAAAATCCATGGAGAAATCCCGCCGCTTTTAGATCTCAAAACATTTGCATCGAATCCTACCTCTTGACCAACTATGCCTACTACTTTTCTGCCGAATCCCATTTCGATTGTAATTGTTTTATCAGCAGCACCGGGTTGTATAAAAGCTGGAATCTTTAATTTCCTTTTGCCAACTGAAATTTCAATCCAGTCATTTGATTGAACACCCAATTCTTTTGCTGTTGAATGAGAAACAGCAGCATAATTATCCCACGTCATTTTAGAAACGGGATGCGGAAGTTCAAGCATCCAGCCGTTGTCCAGAAACTTACCATCACCCGGCTGGTAGCTGTCTTTTAAAACCACAAGATAGCCGGAGTCTGCTTTCGTTGGTGACTGTAATTCATTTACGACTGCATTATTAAAATTTCCGATTGGTGCCGGCGTTTCCTCCAGTAATGCAACCCCGTCATGAAGTCCCGCAGTCCAAAATTCAGGAAAAGTCATTTCGGAATTAAAGGTTGGATAAATATTTTGCTGCCAATTATTTTTTAAATACTCCAGGTAAATAGTATCATCAAATATAACCGGCTTTCCTTTAAGCCATGTAAGAAGAATTGCTTCCGTTTGCCGTGTGCTGAAAATAGGATCGATTACAGGCTGCCGGAAAGCAAAAAACCCCGTTCTCGTTTTTGCATCACCCCATGATTCAAAATCATGATTTATCGGAAGTGTATAATTTCCCAGTGCAGAAGAATCATTTTGACTTCCTGTAAGGCTTACAACAAGCGGAACTTTCTTAAGTGCATCTTCATAACCGGAATCCTTCGGGAAATGAAATACCGGATTAGAATCGTAATGAATTAACATAGCAACATTTCCGGCGTTCATATCATTTACAAGGTTATCAATATCGTCCGTTTGAGATAGAGGAAGAACTTCAAACTCCGCCGAATCCTGCCGGTAAATATTAGTGTTTTTTAAAGCAGCATTAATTAAATTAACCGCAATATGAACTTTCTCCGGCAATGTTCTACCCGCATAAACCAAAGATGAGCCCTGGTTATTTACCAAATCTTTTACAAGCAGTTTTAAATTTTTTGAAGATAAAGAATATTTGCCTGCGAATGAATCCAGCGAATACCCGCTTAAGGAAAGTGAACCGGGAATAATAATTCCGTTTCTGCTTAACTCACTTAAAAGGCACATTGCAAATTCAAACTGCGCATCCGGGCGAAGCCTAAACCTGTAATCGGAATTCATTCCCGTTACCGAAAGATTGCCTTCTACAATATACAACCTGTTAAAGTTATCCAGGTTGCCTACCTCCCTGCCCTCTGTATATAATCTTGCTGTTTCAACCTTGTTGCCGTCGGTTCCCAAAAAGTCCGTTTCCAAACCAAGTATTACTTTAGCTTTATTCCAGTTAATTAACGGGAACAAGTTTGAACCGTAGCATTTTTCCCAAGCATTATTTCGTATATGCTCATCAAATAATTCATAAGAATAAATTTTAGTATTGGGATACTTGTTTGCAAAATCGTCAAGAACTTTTTTACCCGTAGGTGAAATAATTTTTTTGGATACAATTGCAATTTGTTTACTGCTGCTTTTATTTAAAGCATCTATAATATTGTCGTCTGCATCTTTCCACGTAGTTTTAACAAACTTACCGCTGCTGTTTTTCTTTTGCGGAAATTTTAATCTCTGCGGATCATAAAGCCTTAAAATATTTGCCTGACACTTTGCGCAGGTTTTCCCTTTGCTTACAGGGTGATCGGGATTGCCGTCAACTTTAATCGGCCTGCCTTCCCTTGTTTTAATCAGTATGCCGCAGCCGTGAACACATGCATTACTTGTTGATGCATAGTAGTTAGGATTACCAACGACGATTTCTTCCGGCATTTTATTGTAAGGAATTATTTCTCCTTTATTCCTGTAAACGGAACATCCTTCACCTGCAAGAGCAGCAGATGCACCCACAAGAGCTAAGAATTTTCTTCTAGAAATTCCTTTAAGTTTGGAAGGTTCAAAATCATCTTTTACTCCTTCGGCAAATTCATTATTCCTTTCTTTAAGAAGAGAAATATCTCCGAACAAATCTTTAAACCCGCGCCAATAATCCGGCTCAAGGTTTTCTTTTTTATTTTTTGAATTTTTATCGTCTTTAACTTCTGCCATTATTGTTACCTGTTTTATTTCTGCTAACAGCAAGAGGATTTATTTTAATCTTAATTTTATTTTCCGGATATGATTCAACTTTGTTAATGTTAAAAAGCTTAAATGGTAAAGATCTAATAATTAAAAAGCCTGCAGCACCGATTCCAAGTGAAGTAAAAAAATTCTTTCTTTTTATTTTCCGTACACTGAAATTATTTTGTTCCATAGTTTCTCCAAATTATCGGTGGCATGCATAACAGTTATCCGGACCGTTGCTTACATGCTTAAGATACGGTAATTCTTTTTTAGCATTTCTATGGCAATTCAAACATGCAGCCATAGTAAATGCGTGCACCTGTGTTATCCTTGCCATTTTTCTAACGTTGCCGTGGCAGCTTTCACACCTAATTCCGCTGTTAACATGTACACTGTGATTAAAATAAACGAAGTCCGGTACCTTGTGAATTCTTACCCAGGGTAAAGGTATATTATTATAATAGTATTTTCTTAACTTTTTAATTTCGGGAGTATTTTTCATCGCAATCGTATGGCAATTCATACATGTAGATACTGCCGGCACCATGGCACGGCGAGACCTGTCAACACCGGTATGGCAGTACTGGCAGTCAATCTTCATTATACCTGCATGAAGCTTGTGCGAAAAATTTATCGGCTGTACCGGTGAATAACCAATACCGTAGTCCACCGATCTGGTTCCGAAATATGTTAACGTAAATGAGGCAATAATGACTAGAATCGTAATAGGTAAGCGAACTCTGAGGATATAGTCGAGTAATGATTTTCTCATCATTTACCTTTGTAAAAATAATTAATCATTAATTAGTTAACTGCATTTATTAATTATTAATGAACATACATGTTAATGTTACGGATATATAAACTTATAACCGTATGCAAAAACAATTGGCTGTACCCGGACAAAATTGAATATTCTTGTCTAGAACAATTTTTTATTTAAGATTCTAAAGCTTGATTAAGCAGCGATTGAGAACATCCGCAATGAGTATTTTTTTCGTGCCGCTATTTTTAATTTTAGCTAACAAACTTATATATTCTTGTTATTAAAACAAAGAATAACTAATCAAAATTTTCAAGATTTCATCAGACAATTTCTATGAGTTAACTTTACTATGTTAAAAACAAATATTAGGTTGAACCCTTTAATTGCCTGCAAAAATCTTCTCGAATAATTTTGATTGGTTTCGGATTCAAATCTATTTAAATACATTCAAAATCATAGTGATTTGAGTCAAGAAAATTTAATAATAAATTAAAATGTGATTAAAATGTAATTATTAATACTTTCACTAATAAAAACGTTATATAAACTAGGGACAACAAATTTTGTTATAAATATACTACCTGGCCTTAGTCAATAAATCAAAACAACGTAGGGCAAAGGTAAGCGGAGCCATTCCTTTTCTTCCGCTTTGGTTTTTCTTTCTCTTTTTGCACCGGATAGTATGATGAATGGAATAATTATTTTATATTAGGTATTAATAACAAATCATTTAAAGAAAAAGAATGGCAAAAATTTTCGGAATTATCGGAACAGGTAGAATTGTTATTGAATGCATTAGATATATGCTTTCATTTAAGGATGTGGAAATTCCCTTTGTTTTTTATGACCCGGATTCTGTTCTAAAGAATCAACTAATAGAATTTTGTGCCGGTAAGGATATAGAAACATACGGCGTAGAAAAGATTAATTCGTTGGAAAGTCTCCGGATAATTAAACATGCTCAGCCTGATATTATTTTAAGTATAAATAATTTTAAAATCATTAAGCCGGAAATGATTAAAATTCCCCGTAACGGAATTATTAATTTTCATAACGGACCTCTTCCCAAATATAGAGGCGTTAACGCTGTTTCATGGGCAATACTTAACGGTGAAAAAACCCACGGCGTAACTTTTCATTTTATAGATGAAAGTATTGATACCGGAAACATTGTAGGTAAAAAAATTTTCGGCTTAGATGATAATACAACTGCCGGGCGGTTATTTGCCCAATGCGTTTCGGAAGGCATTCAATTATTTAAAGATATTTTCCCGGATATTTACCGAGATTCGGTTACCGGATTACCTCAACAGGGCGAGTCTTCTTATTATTCTCTGAAAGATTTTCCGGATAACAACGGTATTATTGACTTTAATTGGACTTATGAAAAAATAAACAGGGTTGTAAAAGGTTTAAATTATATTCCTTTCCAAAATGAATTTGTTTATGCAAGACTAAATTCAACAGGGACTCCTATTATTATTAATGAAGTTTCGCTAATAGGAAATAAAAATGAAAATAACCGGCCGGGTGAAATTATTAAACTGGATGAAGAACAATTACTTATTGCATGTTCAGACGGAATAGCGGGCATTGATGAAATGATGAACGAAAAGAACGAATATTTATCTCCACCGGATGTTTCAAATATATTAAATGTTAAAACGGGAGATGTAATTCATTAATAACTAAAATAAATAACCGGCTGCAGTTGCGCGGACTGTACCTGAACAATTAATATTATCATTAACGCAATTAATAAAGCCTGCACGTAAACAGGGGAAGTAGTTATCCATTTCTGAATTTTTAAATCCCACTTCTTTGGAATAAAATGTAAAAAGTAACCTAAAAGGATTAAATAAAATACCTTGTGGTAGGCAACTATCCATTGAAAGAAAACTGCACCGTGGAAAAATGTAAAAATTTGATGAAATACATTTAATGCCGTTTGAACGGAACCTGCTCTGAAAAAAATAATTGTAATTACAACAAGATGAAAAGTAATTATGGTTTGGAAAACTTTTAATGTTTTGGTGCCGCTTAGTTTTATCTTTTTATAAATTGCATTTCTAAATTTTTGTGTAAGAAGCGATACTGCTAAGTATGTACTGTGTAAAAGCCCGAAGATTACAAACGTCCAGTTTGCGCCGTGCCAAATTCCGACGGCAACAAAAGTAATAAAGATGGCAATTGCATTGCCGTAAACTTTAAGCCTTCTAAATTTCATTTGCAAAGGTTTGAATAAATAATCCAGCAGCCATGTAGATAAAGAAATATGCCACCTTCTCCAAAAGTCAGCAATGCTGGTTGCTCTGAACGGAATATTGAAATTATCCATAAGCTTAAATCCGAGCAGCAGACCTATTCCGAGAGCCATATCCGTGTAACCTGAAAAATCACAGTACAGTTGCAGTAAATAAGAGTAAGAGGCAAGAAGGTTTTCTACACCGGTAAACCTTAACGGAACCTGGAAAACGCGGTCCACAAAATTAATCCCGATATAATTTGCAATTACATTCTTTTTAAATAAGCCGGTTAAAATAAGAAATACCGCCCTGCCCATGTCCTGTTTGGTAACTTTAAAGTCATTTTCAATCTGTGGTAAAAATGCTGCTGCTCTGTCTATTGGCCCGGCAAGTATGTTAGGAAAGAAAAACATGTACAGGCAAAAATCCCTTAGGCTGTCAGTCGGCTCAATTGTACCGATAAATAATTCGATAGTGTAGCTCATCGCCTTAAAAGTATAAAAGGAAATTCCCACGGGCAGTAGAATATCGAGCGGGTTAAAGTGTCCGGCATGCAGGTCATTCAATATTTGCAGCAGAAAATTTGTATATTTAAAGTAAACCAGCAGGCCCAGATCAATTATAACGGTTATAATAAAAAGCAGCTTTTTAATATTATGAGATTTTGCTTTGTACAGCCAGCTGCCGAAGTAAAAATTTATGAAAGTCGAAAAGAATAAAAGCAGGAAGAAATATCCGGAATTTTTATAATAGAAAAAAAGCGAGAATAAAATTAAGGTATAAATTTTTAAATTTTTACTGCGCGCAAAAATCCGGTAAATAATAAGTAAGGTAAGAAAGAAAAAAAGGAAAAAGCCCGTGCTGAAGTAAAGCGGATTATAAGGGTCGTATACAAATAAATGTAGTAACTTATTAAAATCTAAACTCTGGAGCATTAGACCTTCT
>JBJKSH010000012.1:0-2679 GCA_046704255.1 Ignavibacteriaceae bacterium
TGAACAATTTTCCGACATTTTATATCGTCCTTATAGAGTTTTAATAAAATTAATATGCTTTGGTAATTTTCATTTTTATTTCTTCAATACTTGGCAAACCGTTTGGGTAGAACCTGCATGTAAGTCCCGGATTATCCGGTGTTTCCATCCCTTCGAAATCAACTCCGTTTATTAAAAGTGTGGGTGAGCCTCTGAACTTTAATTGCCGGGCCATTTCATTGGAGCTAACTAGAGTTTCTTTATAATTATAATCTTTAATCTCACCGCCTGTTAGTATTTCCTTTACTCTTTTTATAAACTCACCGGAGTTTGGACAACCGTCGAAGTATTGAATTTCCAGATTTATTTTTTTCATTTTAATTTAATCTCCTTTATAATTTATTTTGTCTTGTCTTTTGTAACCGAACGCTTTAAAGTGTCGGTGGTTTGTGTACAGCATTCCTTTCCGGCTTTACTAAAAGATTCAATACCTGAATTAGTAAGAGTTATGTTCAAATTATTTTTTGAAACTTTAGTTGATATATTCGACTTTTGTTTTGTATTGTTATTTACTTTTCCTGAGGCCTGAGTCTCGAAAAACGGAAAGATAATAACAGCTATAGAAATAACAACAGCTACCCATACGGCTAACCTGTTGCGCTTACCAGCCTTAATAATTCTGCGGCTTCCGTCTTCAATAACAATAATTTTCTTACGGTACACAAAGTAAAAAGCAAAACCAAATAAAATAACCGAAGCAGAAATTAAATAAGGCCTCAAGGGCTCTAAGAAGGAAAAAGCTGCGACACCCGTTAAACCAAGCAGTGCCAGAATTAAAGGTACTATACAGCATATTGATGCGAATAACGATGTAAGAATTGAACTAAAAATGAAATATTTACTTTTCTTCACACTTCTTTCCTTTTTGGGTCATTTATTTCATCAATAAAAGATTTTAAAGGTTCTTTGTCAAACATAATACTAACAAATTGAAAAGCTTCTTCCGGTTTAACTATATCAACTTCCGCATTTTTATGAATAGAAACATACTTGGATGCAGTTTCATACGTTTCAAAAAAATGTTGATATGTGCAGCATGTGTCTCTAACATTTTCCGATAAGACATCTTTGGATTTAAAGGAAACAACCGCACTACCCGGTTCAATTTTATGAATACCGTGTTTGTTAACAGTTAATCTTATCTTTTTACCGCTTACGGGATCCGGGGATGTTATAACTGCGGTATGATTATAAATAGACGGAAATATTATCGTGTCAACGGCACACCAGGTATAAAATGTATGGTTATTAACTTCGTACTTATGGGGAGTAGGAACAAGTGTAATTCCGAAGCCTATAAAATCTCTGTCTTCATTAAATTCACCGCCGTATGAACGTATTCCATTTAGAAATAAATTTGCTTCTTCAGAAGAAATACCGAGTTCGGCTGCAATTAGTTTAGCCGATACCGAATTACCTTTAAGAAGCAGGGGAAGTATTCTTAACACATTATTTAGATTATCATTTTTCCCTCTTAACAGTCCTGTATATTCATTTATAATATCATTGCTGCTTTTCGTTGTCATTCTATATTATACCTCCAATGCAAATTTTTATTTAAGTATTTTATCGTGTTCATTTTACCAGTGATTTAACAATCGGGCAATCTTCTATGGAAAGCTCTTCATTAATGCACTGGTTAACCAAAGCATTAAGATGAATTTTTATTTTATTTAAGTCTTCCACTTTCTTTTTGATATCTTCAATTTTGGTTTCAGCAAATTGCTTTAAGTCCCCGCATTTTGCTTGTGAGTCAACCTTAAGTGAAAGTAATTCTTTTATTTCATTTAATGTAAAGCCTAATTCTTTTGCTCTTAAAATAAATTTCAATCTTGCAAAGTCGTTCTCATCATAGATTCTATAACGTGAATCTTTCCGTTTTGGAATCGGCATCAGCTTAATTTTTTCATAATATCTTATAGTTTCTATACTAACATTACACTTCTTAGACAGATCACCGATCTTGAATGAATCCATTACGTTCTCCAAATACCGTTTTAAATATAACAACTGGAGTATACT
Organism: Ignavibacteriaceae bacterium; assembly: GCA_046704255.1. Lineage (GTDB taxonomy): Bacteria > Bacteroidota > Ignavibacteria > Ignavibacteriales > Ignavibacteriaceae > FEN-1297. Next base: position 2,062 of record JBJKSH010000012.1, read on the forward strand.
ATAGAGTCAAGTAAAATCGTAAATAAAATCGAATGAATATCAATATAGGTGGGAAATATCACATTGAAAGTAAGTTGATGTTAATTATACCTTGTGTAAATATGTATAACTTTCAATTAAGGCGCGCACCAGCTCTTCAATTTTAAATGGCTTAACAATATAATCATTCATGCCGGAAGCAACATATCTGTCAAGGTCCATTTTCATTGCATTTGCCGTTACTGCAATTATACGTGGCTGCTGTTTGGCCGGGAAAGTTTTTCTAATTTCAATTGTAGCTTGTTCACCGTCCATATCCGGCATTTGTACATCCATCAAAACTACGTCGTAGAATTGCCGTTTTAATGCATCCAGCACTTCAATGCCGTTAAATGCGGCATCGGCGCGGTAACCTAGTTTTTCGAGGAATCTGAGCGCAACTTTCTGGTTTATTTTATTATCTTCGGCAAGAAGAATTTTAAGAGGATATTGTCTTCCTATTTCGGAATCGAAATTGGATGTTGTTGTTTGACGATTTTCTTTAACAACCGGTTTATTCTTTTTTAAAATAGTAATTAATGCATTATGAAGCTGTGAAAATTTTATGGGCTTGGTAAGAGTTGCGGCAAATAAAGAAAA
>JBJKSH010000013.1:0-7393 GCA_046704255.1 Ignavibacteriaceae bacterium
GAACGATTGCCTAAACCTGGGCGGTGGGCAAAGTGCAATGGTTTCATTTATGCACTACTGGGCGCTTCAAATTTTTATAGACTCTGCCGAACACCTGGGAAAGAAAGATGACGTTGAAAAATATAAAACAATTTCAACTAAAGTAAAGCAAGCGTGTGAAGACCAATTATGGGACGGTAAATGGTACATAAGAGGCTTTACAAAAAAAGGAATAAAAATTGGAACAGAGCAAAGTGAAGAGGGCAAAATATTTTTGAACAGCCAAACATGGGCGGTTTATTCCGGTGTGGCGGAAGGAGAACGGGCGGTAGAATGTATGAATGCAGTAGATAAATATCTTTTCTCCAACTACGGTCTTCATCTTTTATGGCCGGCTTATTCAACACCGGATGATGATATAGGTTATGTAACACGTGTCTATAAAGGAATAAAAGAGAATGCAGCCATATTTAGTCATCCTAATCCCTGGGCTGTTATAGCAGAGTGCAAACTTGGACGCGGAAATAAAGCAATGAAATTTTACGATGCGATACTGCCGTACAATCAGAATGATATAATTGAGATTCGCCAGGCGGAGCCATATTCTTACTGCCAATTTATTATGGGAAAAGTTCATAGTGCACACGGCAGGGCAAGACATCCATGGCTAACCGGAACAGCCGGCTGGTTCTACACTGCAGCTACAAAATACGTACTAGGTATTCAGCCTTCATATAAAGGATTGATTATTGATCCATGCATTCCATCTAATTGGGATGGATTTGAAGTTACAAGAAAATGGCGCGGTGCTGTTTATAATATCAAGGTTAAAAATCCCGATCGTGTTGAAAAAGGTGTTAAATCTATATTGCTTAACGGAAATAAAATAGAAGGTATGGTTCCAATACAAGAGGTAGGCAGTGTAAATGAAATTGAAGTTGTAATGGGATAATAAAAATTACAAGATTAAAAAGTTAAAAGACTATATAATTTTAGTATTATAAGGCAATACTAAAGTTACACAAAATGAACCTCACTCCCCATCCTCCCTCTTCTTACTAAGGAGAGGGGGCTAGGAGGAGAGGTAGAATAATGTTAAATTACAATATTTTTTATCTTAATCGTTTTTTTATTATAACTACTTATTAAATTTTCTATCATTTTCATTGAATGCATAACTTCAGTTATTAATTATATAAAAACAATTGAGAACAAATAGTATTATGGTTATGAAATTAATAAAATTACTTTTAATAATTTTTTTCATTCTGCCTTTAATAGTGAAAGCACAAACAAAAGAAGTTGTAGCATATTGGGGAGCCGGCTCTCATCATTATTTGGTAAAGAATATAGAAACATCCGGTTCCGCAGATAAAATTACCGTACTTATTTATGCTTTCGCCGTACCTGCACCGGACAGTACCGGGAACATAATTGCAACTTTTAGACGTCTCTACCCCGTTTATCAGCAGCCTTATACGGCAGAAATGAGTATTGACGGAGTTGTCGACGATTCAACACAACCGTTAAGAGGCCAATTTAACCAGCTTAAAAAATTAAAAGAAAGACATCCGGGATTAAAAATATTATTATCAATCGGCGGCTGGGACGGATGTACATACTATTCGGACGCTGCGCTTACTCCGAAATCCAGAGAAATATTTGTTGATGATTGCATAAATAAATTCATTTTAGGTAATTTACCTAAAGCAGATTCTGCCGGAGGAAAAGGAGTTGCAGCAGGAATTTTTGATGGTTTCGATATTGATTGGGAGTTCCCTGTTAGCGGCGGACCGGAAGGTATGCATTATAATCCTAACGATAAAAAAAATTACACAAGTTTAATAAAATTATTCAGAAAAAAATTGAATGAAGTTAGACCCGGTTTAATTTTAACTGCCGCAGTTCCCGCCGATAAGCCCAACATTAATAATATAAATATTCCGGCAGTTAAAAATTATTTAAATTGGTTTAACGTAATGACGTACGACTTTCACGGAAGCTGGAACAGGGTAACCGGACATCATACCAACCTGCTTTCCTCACCAAACGATACTACCGATAACGGGGTAAAACTTTCGCTTGATAAATCCGTAAAATATTTTATGGATTCATTAGGTGTAAAAAGTTATAAGATTGTGCCCGGTGTTGCTTTTTACGGTAAAGCCTGGGCAAATGTAGATTCTTTTGACCATGGATTATATCAGCCCGGAATTGACACGGGGAGAGTTCTTAACTGGGGCCAGGGCAATTATTCAAGTATAAATTCTCTGCTTTCCGAAGGTTTTAAATATTATTGGGATACACTGGCTATGGCTCCATGGCTTTATAATAAAACTAAAAAAATATTTTTTACTTTTGATGATTCGAAGTCCGTTTCCTTAAAGCGGCATTATGTCGATGCATTCAACTTAGGCGGTATTATGTGTTGGGAAATTAGCGGGGACGATTCAACCGGTACTTTAATAAATACTATGTATACAGGTAATATGCCTTATGTTAAAACAGATAAACCTAATTTGGGAGCCAGTTCGCCCTTAATAAAAATTATTACACCTGCAGATGGAAACACTGTTTCCGCCGGTTCTAATTTAATAATTAATACAGTTGTAAAAGACAGAAAAAGTGCGGTTGCGAAAGTAGAATTTTATGGTGATGGAATCTCTATAGGCTATTGCACAAAAGCGCCTTTCGATTGGGTTTGGTTTAATATACCGGCAGGAGTTCATACGTTAAAAGCTATCGCTACGGATAATTACGGTAATATGAATGTATCAAATAATATAAAGATAGAGGTAAAAAGTCACTAGTTAAAGTAATTTAGCGGTTTTTATGAACAGTTTAAATTGATGGTCTTCCAAGGAGTGGAATTATTTACAGATTTACTTTAATAATTTCATTCCAAATATCCGGAATACAGCGGCAGGTTTTTACTTCTTTTCCTGCCGCTGTTTATTTTAAAAGCTTATTTATTAATAGAAATTTCACTATCCTTCTCTACAAGCTTTCCGTTCATGTTAACGGAATGCCCGCTTAAATCGTCGCCGGTTTTTTCTTTATCTAGTTCGGCAGCTTATCCGTTTCTTATATATTCGTTCTGCCAGATAACTTCGGACATAGAATTAAACTTTTTATTATATTCAACCAGCCCCTTGTAATAAAGCGGATCTTTTATTGCTTCGGCAGCATCTGTGTCAATTGGAATAGGTTTTGTTTCTTCAAGATGTTTGTGTGTAAATTCATAATGATCTCTAATGCCGCAAGGTGCGATCATGTTTTTAACATCTTTACCGGTTTTCTCAAAACCGTAATCGCGCTGCCATTTACGTATGCCAACCATAAGATCGGATTTTAACGCCTCGTTCAGATTACCTCCGTTTGCATAAATATCTTTAATATTCTTTCATTGGGACTCTCAATTCCCAAAAACATTTGATAACGCCGCTCATTTCGAAGACTGCTCCTTTATAAGGTGAGTTTAATTGCACTTTCATTTTAACTCCCTTTAATATTTTACATGAATTTTACTTTTTCACAGTCTTAAACACGAATCCCGTATCCAACGGTAATATATAAAGCCCCTGTATTATTTGAACCGTTTGATTTATCCGATTCTACGGGAATAAATCCATAAGCTCCTCTTATATCAAGATCCAATTGACCTGGGCCAAAACTTAAATCTACCCCTACTCCGCCGGTAATACCTACATTCAATTTCTTTATGCTTGAAGTAACATCACTCTCACTATCAAAATTCTGCGGAGGAATGATAAGGCCGTATAGAGATAAAGGCTTTTTTCCGGTTTTATCAAAATAAATCTGGCTATATCCGCTTGTTTTAGTTTTAGCATTCATTAAAATTCCGACATACGGACCAACATCGATATATTCGGACAGACCTTTATTTCTACCGTTGAAGTTATAGCCTGCTAAAATAGGTATCTCTATATAGTTGAGTATTGTTTCATTATTAAAGTTTGCATATAGGTTTGTATTAGGCGGAAGCGGAAATCCCGAAAGATTATCCGATGAAATAGCCTGCATTCCGTTTCGCTTTCCACCCTGCCCTGAATACAAAACTTCAGCCTGTAAAAAAAATTCCGGATTAAATTTATAATTAAAAAACACACCGAAATTAGGTGCCAGCCTGGAAGAATATCCCGAGCTTTGAGGTGTACCACCGCCCTTTAACTCCGGAATACTTATTCCGCCTCTAACTCCCATTATAATCGGTTGAGAGAATAATTGCACACCTAAAGAAGATAACATCGTTAACAAAATTAAAACAACCATAAACCCAACAGTTCGGAATCTCATATAGTTACCTTAAAATTTTTATTATTAGATCGAACATACGTTTAATAAAATCATTAACAGCCATATCCGGTTTATTATAAAAAACCTCAACGTTCAATGCCAAGGGGATACTCATATATATAATAGCAAACTCCTTAACACTTTTAATTTTAGACCACTTGCCTTCTTTTATTCCGTCGTTAATAATTTTTGTTAATAATTTATCATGCTCAGCAAGGATGGATTTCCATCTTTTTTTCAATTCCTTATCGTTTAAATGAGCTGCTTCCGAAAACAATAATATTGAAATGCCCTTATTATTTATAAGATAATTTATATGACAGCTTAAATATTTAAATAGTTTTTCTTCAGCCGGAATTCTGCTATAGGCTATGGATTTAAGTTCGGACATAAGTTCTTCTTTTACATCGTCCATTATGCTGATAATAATTGCACGTTTCGATGTAAAATGACGGAAAACAGCTCCCTCTGTAATCCCAACTATCTTTGCAAGGTTTCTGATGGAAAGGCTGTGCAGCCCTTCTTTTGTAATTATTTTTAATACAGCTTTTTTAATCTGCTTACGTCTTATTTCAGTAGGTTCGCGCTTCATGGTAAGTAAACATTCATTTACCAAATAAATTAATATTTATTATTTTATTTGTCAATGTAACTTTGCAGCCTTTTCCTCAACTAGTGAGCCAGGTCTGTTAACTCGACTAATTCCTTTTTCAATCCGGTGATTTATATAGAGCAAAACCCGAGAGTGCAGGTACATTTTTTGCTTTTAATATTTTAATTTTTACTTTATTTGTTATAACAGGAACAATTTTTAATAATCTTTTATAGCCTATAGTAGTTCCGCTTGCAACAGTTTTCCACTTATTATTATTCATTACTTGAATTTCAAATTCGGAAACCCGCTGACCGAAGCGTATTGGTTCCTGAAGCATTATAGTATTGAACTGTTTTGCACTGTTTAAAGTAACTACAATAGAAGCTTTTCTTACACTGTCATCTGTAGCCCAATAAGTTTTCTGAAAGTTATTTAAAATATTACCCGGACTGAACTTCGGAGCGTTTAAGCGAAAGTTTGAAGCAGTTACTTTTGCATCTTTAGCAAGATCGGTTTTAAATGTTTCGTTTAATATTTTTCTAAATCCTTTTAACGAGCGAATATCATATTTCGAAATAACACCGTTTTTGTTTGGAGGAACATTTAACAGCATAACCGCATTTCTTCCTACCGACTTAAAATAAATATTCATTAATTCCTGCGGTGACTTTACCAAACTATCCTGGTTTTTATGATAGAACCATCCGGGTCTAATTGAAACATCTGCCTCCCCCACTACCCATTTTTTCCCGTTAGGATCACCGGTGTTCAAATATTTCGGATTTGCAGCCCCGACAACAATGCTGTCCGTATTTATAGTAGACCAAAAAGTTTTACCGGCAAAACCTTTTTCATTTCCTACCCAGCGTATATCCGGTCCGGCATCGGAAAATATTAATGCATCCGGTTGAAGCTTACGTACAATTCCCCAAATATGTTTCCATGGATAATATGTTTTACGATCGATTATTCTTTTATCATCTGCACCGCCGTAATAACCTGTTCCGCCGTTTGCACCGTCAAACCATACTTCACTTATTTTGCCGTAATTTGTCATCAGTTCCCTCAACTGGCCTTCATAAATTTTTATATATGCGGGTGTACCGTATGCTGCATTATTTCTATCCCACGGCGAAACATAAATTCCTGCTTTCAAACCGAACTTTCTGCAGGCATTGGTAAATTCCTTTACTATATTTCCCTTACCGTTTTTATACGGGCTATACGCAATGGTATGTTTTGTATATTTTGAAGGCCATAAGCAAAACCCGTCGTGATGTTTCGCAGTTAAAATCAATTCCTTCATTCCTGTTTCCTTTGCAACTTTAACCCATTGTTCAACATTGAGATGTTTCGGATTAAATAATTTCGGGCTCTCATTACCGTATCCCCATTCTTTATTTGTAAAGGTATTCATATTAAAATGAATGAACCCGATTAAGCCCATTTCCTGGTACTCAATTTGAGCTTTTGTAGGAACCACTTTGTTCGATGCAATATCCGGCTGGCACACACCGGAATTATACAAAGCCAAGAGGGTAAAAATAACTATTATTTTTTTCATTGGTTGAATTATCCTACTGCTTTATTATTAAATTGTTTTATTGTTAACTATTAATTTTTAATGAGATATATCTTTTTATCATTAAAAACATAGAAATGTAAATTGATAAAATTCCCACTATAAACACAAACCATATAAAATTCCTAGGATAATAATTAATTGGTATATTCTTTAATCCGTTTAATGATGGTGAATAAATAAAGTTGAATAAATTTTTTGCAATAACAATCCTGGCATAATCCCAGATGAATGAAATAAAAATTACAACTGCTCCTGAAAAAATTAAAAGCCACTCTATTGTTTTTATCTTAAAATTTAAAATTTTGTTTTGAATAAATAATATTATTAGAGAAAGAAAAATCATAGAAAATGAAGAAATTATAGGAGCAAGGACAGGGCTCATCCATGGAAAAGGAATAAGAAAAAGCACGTCCCAAGTTAATAATGACGGCGGCCAGTTTATTAAAAATTTTAACCCGATATAATATGTAATATCCCAAACTGCAAAGCAAAAAAGAAAATACGAAAAAGCCTGGAGCTTATTTTTACCGGCGATAAATGCAATTGAAACAAGCATAACAAGTGTACAAAACTCTCGCAGAGTTTCAATTTTTATTAGATGCCCGGGATTTATATGAACCGGAAATTTAAACCCCGTGGAATTAAAAATTTTTCTAAGATATACTACTACAATTGCTTCCAAAATTCCCATAGCTACGGCAAATATAAAAGTAAGCAGAAGTGTTTTTCTTGTGGATTTCAATTTTAATTTTTATTTACTTTATCGTTACTTACATATTTAATAATTTCAGCTTTTTCAATAGTAATCAAACCACCGCAGTTTGCTTTCTCAAAAATTTCATGAACAACCGGAAGGAATTTTTCAATTTTATCTTCTTCATCTACAATTTCAATTACAATAGGCATATCTTCCGATA
>JBJKSH010000014.1:0-6744 GCA_046704255.1 Ignavibacteriaceae bacterium
GAAAATCCGTTTGCAAGTGCAGAAAAAGCAATATACCTTCCATCAGGCGACCATGCGGGGTTAAATATTTCCGCCAGCTTGGGAAATCTTTTAACTTTGACTGTATTACCCGTAGTAATATTAATAATATTTAGAATGGGGCGTCCGTTTTTAACTGCAGAAAAAACAAATTCTTTTCCATCCGGGCTCCATGCGCCGGCAGAATTTATAAACTCCAAATTCTGAAGGTGAGTGTTAAGCTCCGTCTTATAAATATTTTTTATAATTTTACCTGTCTTTGCATCTGCCAAATACAAATCAATTCCGAATAGATCTTTTGAAGAAAAGAAAATTAATTTTTTACCATCGGGGCTAAGAACGGGAGAAATATTCATATCACCGCCGTTCTTTTTATCGGAAATAAGCTCGGTTCCGTATTTACCGGGACCTTCCGTAATCTTTGCAAGGGAATCATAAGCATTATGTAAAGCAGTATGCCATAAATTGGATAAAGAATCCGGCGTTATATGCAGAACATCTTTTAAAGCGGATTTAAAATTTTGTTTAAATGCCCACATTCTTAAAAGCTCGCCGATTCTTTTATTGCCAAATCTCCCTCCGATAAATGCAAGCAGCGCCTGGCCATATCTGTAAGGAAAGTATTTGTAAGTATTATCCAGGTCGGAGATGTCAGGCAATTTTTTTAAGGTAGCTTCTCTCATCCACATTGCTGTGTTGGGATCTACCGGGCCTAGCGAAAAATATTCTGCCATACCTTCTATAAACCAAAGCGGCATTTCCGAAGCAGCGGGTAAACCGTTTTTACTTAAATGATTTTTACTTGTAATATCAAATTGAAATGCGTGGGTTAGTTCGTGGCCGATAACATGGTTTGTTTCTTCCAATGGCCCGGCAAACGGCAGTACTATCCTTCGTTCCAGGGGTTCCGTAAAACCACCGGTGCCTTGACCAATCATTTGTTGAGATACGTTATTTTCCTGAAACTGCGGGAAGCCGTCGAAAAGTATTAATATCTGAGGTCCTTTTAAAGTATCATCAAGAGTTATCGAATGCCTTGTATACCAGCGTTCCGCCATTCGAGCAGCTACCTTAGCTGCCTTCGCCTCTTCAGGGTAAAAATAAATTTTAAAATGTTTTGTATGAATAATTTTAAAATCAAAATTATCGTACAACACCTTGTTTTGCCCAAAGTACTGAGCATACCCGTTTGCGGCAAAAGCAAGGAACATAAAAAAGAATAATGTAATGCCGAAAACTTTCGTTGTCATTTTTCCTAACATTTTAGTTGTCTTCTTTCTATATTATTTTTTACAACTTCAAAGTATTATTATTACTATATATTACACATTATAGCTGTCACATCATGATTAAAGTCACTTAATCTAATATATTCTCTTAAAATAATTTAGAAAAATAAAAATAGATTGCAATGTATTTTGACTGTTTGATTAAGATAAAAGTTTAATTATTTACTGTGATGTCAATAACCCAAATATAAAATTTTTTATTTAACAATTTTTTCCCGGAAAATTAAATTTTAAATATTTTGTTTTTATTTTCCAATTATCAAAAATACAATTTTAATAGTAGAATATTTTTTATTATAAAAAAAGGACAAAATTAAAAGGATAAATTATGAAAAAATCTGTTTCGGAAACCAGAAAATACCGCCTGGATATGAATGAAAAAATATTGAACTCCGGGTTTAGAGATTTTAACAAATTCTTTGCGCTTGATAATAAAGCATATATAAACGGCGCATTAAATTCAAAGGTTAAAGAATTAATGGGATTGGCTGCTTCCATGGTATTAAGATGCAATGAATGCATTTTTTATCATATCGATCGTTCAATACAGGAAGGAGCATCAAAAGAAGAATTAATGGAATGCTTTAATATTGCTTTAATTGTGGGCGGCTCTATTGTAATTCCTCATTTAAGATATGCTTTTGAAGTTATGGAAGATCTAACAGCGGAAAAAGACAGGTGAATTTAAAAAAAGAATATGACTGAATATTTGAATGATTAACCGGAAAGACAATCATTCATTAATTCAATTTGGGCTGTTGCCTAAATAGAACTAAAATTATTTTCTCTTGTGATATAAAATATAAACTAGGAAGAAGTAATATTTTTAATGCTTACACGTTATTAACTTTAAGAGGTAATAATTATTTTTCCCGGCAGTAAATTATAAATTAAAAAGAATAATGGAATTAATATTTGCTACAAAAAACCAGGGAAAGATAATAGAAGTAAGCAGCATTTTTAATGAAACGGGAATTGAAATTGTATCTCTGTTAGGTCTGGATAACAAACCGGAAATTGTTGAAGACGGAACTACTTTTGAAGAGAATGCTAGAATAAAAGCCTCTGCAATATATAATGCTTTTAGGGTTCCGGTTATTGCTGATGATTCCGGTTTGGCGGTCGATCAACTTGAAGGGAAACCGGGAGTTTATTCTGCCAGGTATGCCGGTGAAAATGCATCCGATGAGGATAATAATATAAAACTTTTATCGGAGCTTAAAGGCTATCCCGAACCGCATACTGCCAGGTTTATATGTTCAGCTGTTTTTTATAACGGTAAAAAATTTTTATGCACCGGTGGCATGGTTAACGGCAGAATAATTACCAAAGCGCGCGGCTATAACGGTTTCGGCTACGATCCATTGTTTATCCCCGATGGGTACACAAAAACTACAGCGGAACTAAGTTTAAATGAAAAAAACAAAATAAGTCATAGGGCAATTGCCTTTAATAAACTGAGAGATAAAATTATACAAACTTTGGAGTAAATATGAAGAGAATAACGGCGTTCATTATGGTTGTTTTGGCTTTTGCTTTTCTTTTTAACGCTTGTAAAAGTAAAAGCAGCCCTACAGCCCCCGGCGGTAATGTAAACAATGGAAATTATTTCCCCAGTAGTAATGGTACAAATTATAAATATGCCGTAACAAAAACAGATTCCAATGGAACCCAAACATCCGGCCAAAGAAGTACTACTTATAGCGGAACAACGGTTTTAGCGGGTGTAACTTATCAAAATGAAATTGATTCGTTAACTTTTAAAGGCGTTACAACTGCTTCAACCTCGTTGTTTTTAAAGTCGGATACTGCTGTTGTTTTTACAATAGACACAGCTGGTTTATACCAGTTAATTCCTGATTCCGTAAAACAATATTTTCAATTGAACACTTCACTCGAAGTTTTTAAATTTCCGTTTAAAGATGGACAATCATGGCCGGTATTAAGTATAAATTTTAAATACGGTGCCATATCTTTTAATATAGCCAGCCTAAAAGGATATTACCAGGGTATTCAACAAGTATCTCTTAACTTAACAAGCGGAGCTGTTACCGATAGTGCGGCTGCTGTTAAATATGTGCTTAACTTATCTATACCCGATCTTTCCAATCCGCTCGCTCCTCCCAAAACATATACTTATTCTGCAAATGCCTGGCTGGTAAATAACATTGGTGTGGTTAAAATGGAAGGCAACGGAACAATTTTAAGTGCATTTTCCGGCGGCGGTATTCAATTTGGAGATACTACAAGTACAATAACACAAAGCCTCATATCTTATAATATTAAATAATCGAAACGGCAGCTTTAACTTTTATCTTCTTGAACTTATACTTGAACTATAAGCAAAGTTCGAGTGTAAGTTCAAGATCTGGGAATTAAAAGAGTAATTCATTGTGTAATTAAATTTTATTTTGTTGCAATAATTAATTGAACCGTACCGAACGTCAAATTGTGTTTTTCAATTTTTTTAAAACCGGAATTTTTTAAAAGTTCCGGTAAATTTATTTTCTCATCAAATTCTTCTACGGAACTGGGGAGATAATTATAAGCTGCTCTGTCGCCGGAAATTATTCCGCCAATAACCGGCAGAATATTTTTAAAATAAAATTTATATAGACTTTTTAATAACATATTACCGGGGAGCCTGAATTCCAGTATTGTAGCTTTTCCGTCTTTCATTAAAATTTTGTAAAAAGAATTAAAGCCCTGTTGAATGTCGTAAAAATTTCTTACACCGAAAGCTACAATAATGTTTGTAAAGGATTCATCTTTAACCGGCATTTTTTCCGCAACCATTTGAAAGTTCTTTCCTTTAATCCATTCACTTTTCTTGTTAAAAAGCTCAAGCATGTTAAATGAAAAGTCTCCTCCGAAAATATTTTTCACGCCCATTTTTTTTGCTGTAATTGCAAAATCTCCTGTTCCGCAGGCAACATCAAGCAGTACGGCATTTCTATTTACGCCGGTAATTTTTAATGCTTTTTTCCGCCAGTAAATATCCGAGCCGAAACTAAGGAGGTGGTTTAGAAAATCGTATCTAAACGCAATCGAATCGAACATCTTTTTAACTTTGTTTTTTTTGTCTTCCATCTGATTCAAAACTTTTGATAATCAAACTCTTTAAGGCCCCGTTTTCTTTGCCACCAATTAAAAATATAAAAGCCTGTCCACATAGTAAAAATCATAAATACTGCGCCGCCAAAAAGATCTATAACATAATGGTACCAAAGGTAAACGGTTGAAAAAATTAATAAAGTTCCCCAGGGAACAAAAAAATATTTTGAGCGGCTTTTTAGTTTAATTGCCAGGTACATAACGATTAATGTTATCATTGTATGCCCGCTGGGAAAAACATCCCGTTGTACAAGTGCCGCAGGATTTACGGTACCTGCCGGAATCGACTCACCAAAGTCTATAAAATCGCGAAGATATTTTGTAAAAAATAGCCCCGGTAATTGTTGATTTAAATTGGCAAAATTGTGAAGAGTAAACCGCGGGCCTATTCCCGGCAGTGCAAAGTAGCCAAGGTATGATAAGTAAAATCCGTATATAACAGAAAAGATTGCAAAGTCTAATTCTTCATAACGTTTGTTTTTTAATAAAACAAGTGCCAGTATAATAGGCAGCAAATAAAAACTGCTGTAAATAATTTGCAAAATTTCCGTAAGTAAAGGGAATGAATATTTTAGTAAAAACTTTGTCGGGTCTCCGCCGAACATCCAACGATCTATTTTAATAAACAACCAGTCGTAGTCATGCTGCCTTATTGGTTCAATTAAAAAGTAAAGCTCTTTAAAAGTAAATAGTATTAGCGGTGCAATGTACCAGTAATGAACAATCCTCCAAAATTTATTGTTGAATTTATTTTCGAAATATGCAATTAAAAAAGTTAATGCAATAATTCCTAAATTAATTATGCACCAGTTGATCCAGTTATTAACCCTATCGTGAAAGGTTATAATAATAGCAGTAAGAAAAATAAAAAAAACAACTACTACAAGATCGTATGCTTTTAGTTTTTTAAAAAAAGATTTGATTATTTCCATTTATAAATAATGTGCGATTAACCGGAATATTTTATATTTGTATTTCCTTGCTGTAATTCTGCGAGCGCAAATTTTGTGAGTTTAATAAAGTCGTTTATTTCCAATTGTTCCGCCCTTAAAGCCAGGTTAATTCCTGAATTTAAAAAATTTACAGAACTAAATATACTATTTGATAAGGAATTTTTTAAAGTTTTTCTTCTATTTCCGAAGGAAGACTTAACGATTTTTATAAACATATTTTTTTCTTCATCGGTTATGTTAACATCTTTAAAATGAATATGAATAACGGCCGAGTCTACCTTAGGCTTTGGAAAAAAGACATTCCTGGAAATCTTAAAACAATTTTTTACATCGGCAAACCTCTGAAGAATTACGGAAAGGATACTGTAATCCTTCGATCCTTTATTTGCTGTTAATCTTTTTGCAACCTCCAACTGTACGGTTAATACTGAATCTCGAATAATTTTATTTGAATCGATCATCTTGAAAATTATAGGTGAGGTAAGATTATAAGGAATGTTTCCCACAATTCTCAGCTTTTTCTTATTAGTATATAAATTGTTTAATTCAATTTTTAAAAAATCATCGCTAATCAAATTTAAGCCGGAAAATTGTGCAGCCAAATCGTTTATTACTCTTTTGTCAATTTCAATTGAAGTTAGACTAGGATTATATTTTATTAGCTCTCCGGTAATAAAACCTAGACCGGGTCCAATTTCAATTATGTTATCGTCGGTTTGAGGAGAAATTTCTTCAACTATTTTGCGTAGTATGTTTCTATCGGTTAAATAATTTTGCCCGAATCTTTTTAGAGGCTTGATTTTTTGCATGAGTAAAATTATTATTATAAATTGTTACTTACAATTGAATAGGAAATTTATGGCGATTGAAAAAGTTAGAGAGCATTTGAATAGGTGGAACCGGGATAAAAATATTCTTGAATTTGAAGTATCAAGCGCTACGGTTGAATTAGCTGCTAAAGCACTTAATGTTGAGCCGGCACGTATTGCAAAAACAATATCTCTAAAAGCAGGAGAAACCGCAATGCTGGTAGTTACTGCCGGGGATGTGAAACTAGATAATGCAAAATTTAAATCCGAATTTGGATTCAAAGCAAGGATGCTTAACCCGGAAGAAGTACTTAAATTTACCGGCCATTCGATCGGAGGAGTTTGTCCTTTCGGGTTAAAGAACGATATAAATGTATATCTCGATATATCGCTTAAAAGATTTCAGACAATATTCCCTGCTTGCGGCAGCAGTAATTCTGCTATTGAGCTTACATGCGATGAACTTGAAGAATATTCTTCAAGCATTAAATGGGTTGATGTCTGCAAAAATATTTACCAGTGAAGATTACCAAACAGTGCAGATTTTTTCCATTCTTCATC
>JBJKSH010000015.1:0-3762 GCA_046704255.1 Ignavibacteriaceae bacterium
GAGTGTTAGATTATATACAAGGAAATTCTTATTATAATAATAAAATTATTAACAAAGAAACTCGAACCGGGCATAATCCGAGTGAGTTTAAATTCTCAGCTAACAATGTGGAGTTTGGTGTAAGCTTTTATTTCTTATAATTTAAAAAAAGATGGAAAGTGTGAACGTTCTATTTTTCCATGTTCCATTTTCCATTTTCCATCTTTCATCATACATCTACTATTAAAGTGATTTATTGCAGATGAAGAAAAAATTCTTTGCATATACGAAGAATTTGTAATATTATTAGCCGGGCTTATTTTTCTACAAACAAAAATTAAAATAATATGAACATCTTGCTAATGTACCCGGAAATGCCGGGAACAATCGGGAAGTTCGAAAATTTTATTGAACTGTCCGGTAAAAAAGCAGCATTCCCGCCTATAGGACTTTTAACCGTTGCATCGCTGCTTCCAAAAGATTGGAATAAAAAAGTTGTAGATCTTAATACTGATTCTATAAACAGCAAACAGCTTCATTGGGCGGACTATGTTTTTTTAAGCGCTATGAATGTTCAGGCTAACAGCGCAAAAAAGGTAATTGAATTATGCAACAAGGAAAATATTCCCGTAGTTGCCGGCGGGCCGCTTTTTACACATGAGTATGAAAAGTTTCCGGGAGTTACGCACTTTGTTCTTAATGAGGCTGAAATAACTCTGCCGCCTTTTATTGAAGACCTGAAAAAAGGAGAGCCTAAAAAAATTTATCGTTCAAATCAGTTTGCGGATGTTCATTCTACGCCGCTGCCTATGTGGGAGTTGATTGATGTTAATAAATATCTTTATGCTGTTATTCAGTATTCCCGCGGCTGCCCGTACCTTTGCGATTTCTGTGATGTAACGGCTTTGTTTGGAAGAATACCTCGTACCAAAACACCCGAACAAATGATTAATGAACTGGAAATTTTAATCTCGCGCGGTACAAATGAAATGATTTTCTTTGCCGATGATAATTTAATCGGCAATAAAAAATTATTAAAGAAGGAATTACTTCCGGCTCTGATTGAATGGAGGGGAAGAAATCCTTATGCGCCTTCATTTGCTACTCAATTAACCATTAACATTGCCGATGATCCCGTGCTGATGCAATTAATGCTGGAGGCAGGCTTCCGGCATATTTTAATCGGCATTGAATCCATTGATGAAGAATCTTTAATACAGATGAGGAAAAAACAAAATGCCAAAAGAAACTTGCTTGAAAATATAAAACTCCTTCAGGAAAAAGGTTTTATTGTTATAGGTACATTTATAGTAGGACTGGATACCGATACACCTGACGTTTTTCAAAATGTAATTAATTTTATCCAGGAAAGCGGTATTGTTCTTCTTGTTGTTAATGTTTTAAAAGCTCCGCCCGGAACTGAGCTGCATGAAAGGATGAAAAAGGAAGGGAGGCTGCTGGAAGATTTTGAGTTTGATGAAAATAAAACAAATATTATTCCCGTTATGGATGCGGAGGTCTTGCATAACGGTTATAAACACGTTTTACATGAAGTATATTCACCTGAAAATGTTTATAAGAGAATTCTAAAATATTACGAGACTAAAAAGCCGCATCATGTTAAGTATCCGATAAAACGAAAAGTAACTTTGGAAAATATAATAACTTCGGTAAGAATTCTTGTAAAACTGGGAGTGATTTTCCCGGAAAGAAAGTACTTTTGGAAGCTTGTTTTAAAAACAGCAAAATATAATTATAAATATCTGGATCTTACGGTATTGTTTTTGGTTATAATGTATCAGTACCGGAGGCTGTTCGATAAATTTTTAGCAAAAGAGAAAAAAGGCATTTTGATATACTCGAGTAAATTACAAGAAGAGATTGCGTCGAGGAAATAAATAATTCCGGATTTTTGATACCCGGACCTGGATTCCTGCGAGTATCTGAAATCAAGAATCGAACATCGAACAGCCAAAACGTTTGTGAAAGTTGTTCACAAAATATTCTCCTGAATATAGTATCCCATCTTAAGAATATTTAATTCATCAAACTGCTGTGCAAACAACTGCATTCCAATGGGCAATCCTTCCGAATTTTTTGCGATTGGTATGCTTATCCCCGGTATGCCTGCAAGATTTGCTGAGGTTGTGTAAATATCGCTCAAATACATTTCAAGCGGATCGCCGGATTTTTCTCCCAATTTAAAAGCCGTTGTAGGTGAAGTCGGCGCTAAAATAATATCTACTCTTTTAAATGCTTCGTCAAAATCATTTTTAATAAAGCGGCGGACCTTTTGGGCCTTGCGGTAGTAAGCATCGTAATAACCGGCGGAAAGGACATAAGTACCAAGCATAATTCTTCTTTTAACCTCGCTGCCGAATCCTTCCGAGCGGGAAGACTTATACATATCCGAAAGAGAATTAGAATCATCCGAACGGTAACCGTAACGTGCACCATCATACCTTGCTAAATTAGATGAAGCTTCCGCAGTTGTTAAAATATAGTACGCTGCAATTGTATATTCATTATGAGGAAGATGAATTTCTTCAACTTCAAAATTGTGGGATTTTAATTTAGCTATTACATTTTCTACGGCACTTTTAATTTCAGGTGAAAGGCCTTCTCCCAGATATTCTTCGGCAATTCCTAATTTTAATTTGGTTCCGTTTAATTTTAGATTATTCTTAAACTCAGGAACAGGCACTGGTGAGGAAGTTGAATCATTTTTATCTAATCCGGACATTACTTCAAGCACTAAAGCGATGTCTTCAATATTATTTGCAAAGGGTCCGATAGTATCGAAGGAAGATGCGAATGCAGTTAAGCCGTATCTTGAAATTCTTCCGTAAGTAGGCTTTAATCCATAAACGCCGCAGAATGCTGCAGGCTGCCTAATTGAACCGCCTGTATCGGTACCGAGAGAAACATCGCAAAGTTCCGCAGCTACAGCAGCAGCCGAACCGCCGCTTGAGCCGCCGGGAACTCTTGTATTATCAACAGGATTTAATACGGGGCCGAATGCCGAACTTTCATTGGAGGAACCCATTGCAAATTCATCGCAGTTTGTTTTGCCAATAATTATAACATCTTCTTCAATTAATTTTTTTACAGCGGTGGCGGTGTAAATGGATGTAAAATCTTTTAGTATTTTAGACGAACAGGTGGTGGGTTTATCTTTTATTGATAAAACATCTTTTACGGCTAGTACCATTCCCGCAAGCTTTCCGCATCTGCCTGCTTTTATTTTTTCTTCAACAATCTTTGCCTGCTTTTTTGATTCTTCATTAAAAACAAAATTATAGGCATTTAGATGTTTGTTATCTTCTATTTTTTTTAGAAAATAATTAATGTTTTCCGGTAAGGATAATTTCTCTTGTTTTATTAATTCAAGTTTTTGCGAAAAATTATTATACGGCAGCACAATTGTTCCTTTATAAACTAACAAAAATAAAAAACCCGTTTACTTAAAGTTAAAGTAAGCGGGTTAAAAATAAAACAGTTAAAAATTAAAATTTTAACTATTTGGCCTAAGATTTGCCTTCGGTTTTATCTGATGTCTTGTCTTCCTGGCTGTCGTCTTTAACAGCTTTTTTAAATTCACGAATTCCTTTGCCGATTCCTTGTGCAAGGTCCGGAATTTTTTTTGCGCCGAATAAAACTACAATTATCAAAATAATTAATAATATTTTTCCAAAGCTTAAATCTTCAAGCATTTAATTACCTAAATAAATTAAAAACAAACTTACAATTTAGCAGTAAGTTTAAGCTTGTTTATCGTTGTTT
>JBJKSH010000016.1:0-15647 GCA_046704255.1 Ignavibacteriaceae bacterium
ATCTCTTCAATAAACTCATCAAATATTTTAGGAACTTTTTCATATTCATCAATTGAAAGTGTAATAAGCTGTACTCTTTCCGGTTCAAGAACGAGCTGTTTTAATTTTTCCTGAACATTTTCCATTCGCTTGTTCGCCAGTTCACTTCCTCTAATAAAATGACATTGATAATCATCGCCGTATTTACAGCCGATCAAAAGGATGCCGTCAAATCCTCTCGAAAGAGCGTCGGCAATCCAAACAGTGTTAACCGAACCAAGACACCGTACCGGAATAACTCGAATGTAAGAATTATACTCAATCCGGTTTCTTCCCGCAACTTCTAATGAAGGATATGCGTCGTTTTCGCAAAGGAATGCAAGCACACGCGGCTTCTCTTCAAACTCATCCGGAATTTCGATTGACTTAATCATAGAAGAAATCATATTGATGGAATAATCCTTAAACGAAATAATTCTCTCCGGGCATGCACCTAAACAAATACCGCACCTGCGGCACCTGGTAAGATTAGGCAGCGGAGTTCCTTTCACATCTTCATCTAAAGTTCCAAAAGGACATTCTTCCGTGCATCGTTTACACTGAGTACACCGCTGAAGGAAAAATTCCGGGTAAGATTGATCGCCTGATCGCGGATGAACTGCTTTCCCTTGTTTCGCAGTTTGGATTACCTGAATAGCTTTTAATGCAGCCCCGTAAGCATCGGTTTTACTTTCTTCAATATCCACAGGCGTTCTTACCGAACCCGCTGCATATATACCTGTTCTTCTTGTTTCGTAAGGAAAACAAATGTAATGCGAATCCGGGAATCCGTATTTTAAAGTAGGCAGATCCGTTCCTTGTCTGTAAGAAAGATTTAATATCTTCGCTCCCGCCTCTGCAGATGCGGCTGCTTTTTTACCGTCAAGTGTCTTTCCTTCATCTGCCGAATTCTCAGCTCCGGATTCTATATTTCCAACCAAAGTTGAAGGAACCATACCTGTTGCCAATACAACAACATCCGATTCTATCCGGATCTTATCACCTAAAAGCGTATTATCGATATCAACTAGTATTGAACCGTTACCAGATTTATTTACCCCGACAACTTCTCCCTTAGTGAAAAAAACATTATTTTCATTTTGAACTCTTTTATAAAACAGCTCATGCTGGGCAGGCGTACGCATATCTCTATAAATAATATAAATGAGCGTATCGGGATATTTTTCTCTTATATACATTGCCTGTTTTAATGAATTTGAGCAGCATTCGGAAGAACAATACGGCAAATGCTTTTCATCCCTTGAACCTGCACATTGAACAAACAAAATACTCTTTAACTTTTTTCCGGTAAAAATAGCGGTACCGTTTTTAAAATGATCTTCCAGTTGATTGTTTGTTATTACATTATCAATTTTACCGTATCCCAATTCATCCAACTTATTTGCATCGTAAGGCTTTGCACCGGTTGCTTGAATGATTGATCCCACAATTAAATTTTCAGTTTGAGAATTATTAATTTTTAAGGTGACATTAAAATTCCCCGGTTCTCCCGAAATTTTTTCTATCAAACATGATTTAATTACTTTTATCTTTTCATTCGATTCCACTTGGGAAATCATTTCATTAACTTTTGGCAGTTCCGGTTCCAGGTAAGGAGAATGACCAGGTGCAATCTTGTACAATTTATTCATCCAGCCGCCGAGCTGGTTTTCTTTTTCAGTCAGTACAACGGAAAATCCCGCCTTTGCAGAAGCAATTGCGGAAGTCATTCCGGCAACACCGCCGCCCACTACCAGAATGGTTTCATTTATATCTTTTTTAAATGGTTCCGGCGGTTCGCTGTTTCTAACTTTTGAAATTCCCATACGTAGACAATCTTCGGCAAGCATTTGCGTATCTTCATCATTAGGTTTGTGCGTCCATGCTACATTTTCTCTTAAATTAACACGCTCAACAAGAGTATTTGAATTAAATTTAAAAACATCGGACAAAAATCTAGATGAGCATGCACCTATTACAATCCGGTTTAATTTTTCATTTTCAATATCCTTATTTATCGACTCAACGCTTTTATCGCTGCAAAGCCATGGATTACTTTTACATACCGGTACTTTATTTTCTTTAGATGCAACTTCAGATAACTTATCGCAATTTATGCTTTCGCCAATTCCGCATCCAGAGCATAAGTAAACTCCAACCTTAGTTTCAATAGCCATAATATTAATTCCTTTTTATTGTTTTAAAAGCTTCTTGTTTAGCGATCAATGCTGATAAAACGGAGCCGGTTGCTTCCCGCACCGATGCAGCAACATCTTTAGGCTCGGTAATAACACCGCATCCTACCTGTCCGCTACCGTTCCAAATTTGGTCACTTTGTAAAAAGCTGATAAAGCCATTATTATCAATTAACGATTTATCAATTGGTAAATTATTTGTCGCAGGTTTCATCCCGGTAGCTAAAACTACAAGTTCCACTTCATTCTTCATAATCTTACCTGTAAGAGTATCTTCCGCTTCAACAATTAATTTACCTGTAGAATCATTTCTGGATACCTTAGCTACTTTCCCTCTGTGAAAATGAACTTTTTCATCATCTTGAACATTACGGTAAAAGTCTTCCAGCAATCCGTTGGAACGCACATCAATATAATGCACATGAATTTCCGCATCGGGATTTTGTTCCCTTATATATCTCGTTTGCTTAAGTGATGCCATGCAGCATACCGATGAACAATATTCAAGATGATTCTCATCCCTTGAACCTGCACATTGAACAAATGCAACACTATTTACCTTTTCCTTAGTTGACGGCAATAATAATTTGCCATTAGTTGGACCGTCGGTAGCTGCAAGTCTTTCCATCATAACATTTGTTATTACATCAGGATATTTTCCAAAGCCTAAAACATCAAGCTTTTTAGCATCATACGGTTGCCAGCCAGCTGCCCAAATGATAGAATCTACCTCTACCGAAAGGGTTCTTTCCGGTTGCTCAAGGTCTATTGCTTTATACTTACAGACTTCGACGCATTTATTACAAGCAGTACCTTTACATGTTGTTTTATCCACAACATATTTTTGCGGATATGCATTTTCGTAAGGGAGATATATTGATGTTGTTTCATTCATACCGAAATTAAAATCGTTCTTCCGTTTTTCGGGACATACTTTAACACAATCGCCGCAAGAGGTACATTGATTATTAACGTATCTTGGTTTTAGGCTAATAGTTACTTTATATTTTCCAGCATCATTTGATACTTCTTTAACCTCAGCCAAAGTGAACAGTTTTATTAAAGGATTTGTGCGAAGCCTCCTAATATTTATTTCCAGCCCGCAGGCAGGCGGGCAAAGCTTAGGAAAGTATTTACTAAATTGAGTTACCTTACCGCCTATGTAAGGATTTTTTTCAACAAGAATTACATTAAGTCCTGTTTCGGCAGCTTCAACAGCAGCAGTAATCCCTGCTGTACCGGCACCAACTATTAATATATCTGAAGTTATTTCATTTTCTGTCATAATATTTTTCCGTTTTAAGATTTAAAAAATTATTCTCGATGCTCGTTACTGGATACTCGATATTAGATATCTATTGTTCATTTTTAACTTAAATGTTGTTCTTCTACATTTTGAATAAACTTGTTTAATTTTCTTTCCAACTTATCAAGCTTTTTTAAGCCTGTCATATATATTTATTTTTTAAAGAACTTATTAATTCATATTTAATTAAAATTCAATTTGAAGCATTTATACTGATACTTCATGCTTCGCCGCGACAAGCCAGTATCGAGCATCAAGCACCCGGCTTTTATTCATAATACCCAACTATAGATTTAATCACTTTAATAGTCCTTACACCCTCAACTTTAGATAAGACCGTTCGAATATCATTCTCCCACATCCTTGAACCTACTTTCGGCGTGTTTCCTTTTATTACTAAAGAACCTAATTCGGCATCTGCTTCTATTTCCACTTCACTGCCTTTTGTTCGAGGGGACTGCTGCAAGAATACATGCGCTTTTGCAGCCAGATGTAAATTCTTTAAAACCTTTATGGATACAGGATTGGATTGAAACTCTTTATGGGCGGCTGTATTAGCAAGAATCTCTACCGCAAGATCAATATTAATTTTTTCAAGGTTAAACACTAAATCGTAATACGATGAGTCTTTCCAGTTAACACCATATAAAAAGTTAGACCACTTTTGTCTTCTCTCATCTATTAACTTAATATAGGATGCAACTTCATCCCTTGTTTTACCGCCTTCTTCCATTAATGTTTTTATCCTAAATTCGGTTGGCGCGGTAAGCAATACTCGAAGTACGTATGAAATATCGCCTAAGAGGAATTGCGCCAGATGTCCGTGATAAATAATGCTTCCCTTTAAAGCAAAATCCAAAAGAGCAGTTTGAAAGCACGCCAGATAATGTTTCTTCCTATCACTCATTTTATCCCAAATCGTAGGCGTCTTTTCTATAAAAGATAATTCACCTAATCCGGTTTCTTTTATCCCGTATTTTTCAGCAGCATGAATTACGTCTTCCCTGGTTACTACAGCACAATTAAGTTTTTCCGAAACTCTTTTTGCAAGCATTTCCGTTGCACTCAAAGAACCTCTAGAAATTGTAATGATATTCATAAAGCCTCCCGTCATAAGGGTTTTATTATGATCTTTAATTAATTAAAGCTATGTAAATTATGTCTCTCCTTATCACACAACTGTTTCCAGCAAGTAAGAGTAATTCCGTATTTTTTTCTAAATTTTAAATTGCATGCATGGTTTTTACGGCTTCAATTATAATTGTCTCCATCCTATGAACCAGAGAACGGGAAAATTTTTCCAATAATTCAATTTCATTCCCGGATGCATTCAGCCTTAATTCATCCAATAACTGTGTGCGAATTTTCTCCATCTTTTCCCTGTATGCACATATGCTATCATCTGCTTGCCATTCATTCCAGGCTTCAAAAATATCAGCCTCGTTAGCAATAATTTTTTCAGCTTCCGTTATATCCTGCGCAAGCTCTTTTTTTTCTTTATCCAGATATTTTTTTAATTCTTCAAGATCAATAACTTCAATATCCCTAACAAGTCCTTGCGTATTAATATCCCTCGGGACAGCCATATCAATTAACAATTTGGGAATTTTATTTTTTGAATAAATTTTATTTATCAAATCGGAATTTATTATAAATCCCGTTGCACCAGTACAACTGAATACGCACTTGGAGCTTATTAATGGCTCTTCAATATAATCCAGATTGAATGCCACACCGTTATATTTATCGGCTAATTCTTCCGCTTTGTGTAATGTTCTGTTTACAAATAAAAGATGATTAAAGCCTGCCTTGTTTAATTTATCAGCTATAATTTTTGTGTTTTGGTTTACGCCGACTATTGTTATTACATCCTCTTTCCGTAATTTTTCTTTTATTATTTTGAATGCAACACCACTTAACGATTGATTACATGAGCCAATTTTAGTTTTTGTCCGTACTGTTTTTCCAACTCTAAATGCCGCATGAAAAAGTTTATGTAAGATTTTATCGGCAGCTTTTTCGGAACATGCTAGACTGTATGCATCTTTAACCTGTCCCTGTATTTGATACTCGCCAGTTACCATAGAATCCAGGCCGGCAGCAACAGTAAAAAGATGCTTGGCTGCGCTAATATCATTATATAAATAAAAAAGCTTTTTATTTACCGGTACCGTTATAATTCCTTTCCGGCAGTAAAAATCACTTACAATTGAAAACGGGTCCGTACCGGTTTTAAGAGTTAAATAAAATTCCAGGCGATTGCATGTAGAAACTATAACTATGCCTTCAACACTATCAAGAGATTTTAAATAACTTACTGCGGGCTGAATTTCTTTTCTATTAATTTGAAATTTTTCGCGCTGGGATACGGTTGAAGTTTTATGGTTCATGCCGACAACAACTAATTGAACAGATTCATTAATCATTGTTTGCCCCCTTCCCCTGTTGTTACCTGATGAACCTGTTGAAGTGAATTCAACAACCCTGCTTTGATCAGCAATAAATTACCGCCGCCAAGGTAAGTAACATTTTTATATCCGTTATTAATAAACAACCTAGCAGCTTCATAAGCTCTCGGACCTTTTTCACACACAAACATAATCGGCTGATGTAGATTCCGCACATCTTCCGGAAAGTTTGCATCTTGTAAATTAGCTCTTAGATCCGTTAGCGGAATTTTAATTGAGTCATCACGAAAAGGATAACTTTCTATTTCCGAAGTTTCTCTTACATCTATAAAAATTCCTTTATAAGATGATATACAAGCCGGATTAAAATTCCGTATACTTTCTTTCTCCTGGCTGATTGCCATATACCCTAAATGATTTAGCGGAGAAACCGGTGATGAATGCGGAGGTGTATATGCATGTTCAAGGTTTATTAAATCGTAAATACTTCTTTTGCCGGATAACAATTCTGAGAATACATCAATGTATCTTGTAACTTCTCCTTCTCCCACTAGTTGAAGACCAAGTAATTTTAAATTGTCTTTTTCATATATAAGCTTCCCGAAAATATTTTTGCTTTCGGGATGATAGTCTGGCCGATCTTTCCAGCATCCAATAACCGAACTTGTATTAAGTCCGTGCTCATTGGCTTTCCTTTCGGTTAGACCGGTAGTACATATTACTAAATCAAATATTTTTAATGAAGCAGTACCGGCAGAGCCTTTAAATGAATTGTTTATACCTGCAATGGAATCAGCTGCTGTTCTTCCCATTCTGTTTGATAAAGAACCCATCGGGAAATAATCCGGTTTTCCGGTTACAATATTTCCGGTTAATACACAATCACCTGCAGCCCATATTCCGGGAATGTTTGTTCTCATTTGATCGTCTACAATAATTCCTCCGAACATGCCCAAATTTACTCCGGCTTGTTCGGCAAGCAAGGTTTCCGGTTGAACTCCAAGATTATACACGACATAGTCTGAAGAAATTTCCTCTCCTCTTTTAAGTGAAACAACCGGCAATTCATTTTTATCCAATGCTATTCTTTCAACTTCAGTAGAAAGCAAAACTTTAACGCCGTTTTCCTTAATCCTATTTTCAATTATTCCGGACATTTCCGGATCAACAAATCGGCCCAGCAAAGAATCTTCTTTTTCAATAAGGACGGTCTCTATTCCCCACAACGAAGTTAATGCCTCTACAAGTTCGCATCCTATAAAGCCGCCGCCTATTATTACCGCCTTATTAATCTTTCCTCTTTGAGCTTCATTTCTAAATGCTTTTGCATCTAAAGGCGAATGGAAAGAAGAAATTCTAGGAGATTTTTCAAAAGGAAATAACGGTAGAACTGCCTTTGCCCCGGTTGCTAAAATTAAAGAATCGTAAGGAAGGACAAAGCTATCGTTACTTTTTATGTCTTTACACTTAACAACGAATTTTTTCGTATCAATTTCTTCAGCTTCCGTATTTATTAATACCTCTACACCTTTAACGTTTTTAAAGAAAGCCTTATCTCTAATTACACCATAGGACGTTTTAGAAAGTTCAAATAAGTCATCAACATCACCCGAAGCAAACAAAGGCAAGCCGCAATTGCCAAACGAGATAAAAGATCCTCGTTCAACTATAATAATCTTAAAATCCGGAGAGATCCGGCTTAAGCGCGCAGCCGCTTTACATCCGGCTGCAATTCCTCCTATAATAATTACGTTATGCACTTTAACATATCAAATTTCTATTTCTCTTCTAACGGAGAGAGCAATTTTATAAAATATTGTAATCAAAAATATTCCGAAAGCCCAGACGCCCAAAACTATTAGTGATTCGGGAACTGTCGGCCAATATTGAACTACATTATCAAACGGATCGGGTATAAACCCAGTTATAATAAGGCCAAGACCTTTGTCAATCCATATTGAAAGAAAAACAATGGCACATGAAACGAATAATATTTTCTGGTTATGGCGGTATTTAGGTACAATAAGTAATACTAAAGCCACTACGGAAAAAACAGCCGATGTCCACATCCATGGAACCAATCTTGCACTTCCGTTAATTCCAAGATATAAATATTGCATGTGTGCAATATGGTCCGGTATACCGCTGTACACCGTAGTAAACACTTCCATTAAAACAAAAAATACATTAACACACATAGCATAAGTAATAATAAGTGCCAGTGTCTTAATTGCTTTATTTCCGGGATTAAACTTTGTAATGCGTTTTAATATTAAACAAAAGATAAGCAGCAATGCCGGCCCTGCGGAAAAAGCCGATGCCAAAAATCTGGGAGCCATTATTGCCGTCAGCCAAAACGGCCTGCCTGCCAAACCGGAAATTAAAAATGCGGTAACCGTGTGAATGCTTACTGCCCAAGGTATTGATATTATAATAATCGGTCTAATCCACTTAGGCGGTGCTATTGCTTTATGTTCAGCACCTAGGGTTACCCTTGTAATGATTACATTCAGTACGAGATAACCGAATAACGCAAGTACATCCCAGAACATTAATGAGTGAAACGTCGGATGAAGGAAAATATTAAGTACTCTAAACGGCTGACCTAAGTCTATGGTTACAAACATTATGCACATTACTACCGATGAAATTGCCAGAAACTCACCAAGTATTGTAATTTTGCTGAACTCTTTGTAATTATGTAAATAATACGGAAGAACAACCATTACAGCCGAGGCCGCTACACCAACCATAAATGTGAATTGAGCAATGTAAAGTCCCCAGCTCACATCTCTGCTCATGCCGGTAATTCCAAGCCCATAATAGAATTGCTTCATGTAGAAATAAACTCCTACTAACATTATTAGGGCTAAAAAGAACAACCAGCTCCAATATTTTTTATTTCCTTTTAATGCATGCACTAACATAAATAAACCTTATACGAGAAAATAAACTTCCGGGTTTGTTCCCAAACCGGGTTTTCGTTTTACTGAAAAATTTTCTTTTAACAATTTTCTTACATCGGATTCGGGATCATTAAGATTTCCGAATACCAGAGCCTTTTCCGGACAAACTTCAACGCATGCCGGTAGCAAACCTTGTGAAACTCTATCATCGCACCAGATACACTTCTCAACTACACCCCTCATTCGTGTTGGATAGTCCGGATTAATATCTTTAATGAAAGGACGGGGGTCCCGCCAGTTAAAGCTTCTCGAGCCGTAAGGGCAGGCAGCCATACAGTATCTGCAGCCGATGCATCTGTGCCAGTCCATCATAACAATTCCGTCCTCACGCTGAAAAGTTGCCTGTGTAGGACAGACTTCCACACACGGCGGATTATTGCAGTTGTTGCAAAGGACAGGAACCATTTTTTTTCTATATTCTTCTTTCATATAGAAATTTTCCTCGTCTACAAATGCACCTCTATATGGTTCTTTCCATATCCATTTTATTGCATCTTTCGGTTCATCAAAGTCAGGAATGTTGTGGATCTTATTACATTCCTCAATACATTTTGTGCAACCTTCTTTACATTTTCTTAAATCCACAACCATTGCCAATCTTACTTTAGAAGGTGCCTTGGTTTTAACTTTCTTATCAGCAGAACCAACGGCTTTGGTTACCGGTTTGGAAATAGTATCTTGAGTTTTTGCACTTATAAATTTATCTGATGCTATACCAATCGCAGTTAATCCGGCAACTTTAAGAAAATTTCTTCTGCTTTTTTTCATTTACTAATCTCCGGTTTAAGTTGAACTTCACCTCGCAGTGATTTCATATTTTCTATATGACAATCCCAGCAATAAGGCGAAACACCAATATCGTTATGACATTTATCGCAGAACTCCGATGTATTTGAGTGGCAGTTTAAGCATGTTTTGGAAAGGCTCATGTTGAATTTCTTATGATCGGTTGAAACATAAAATCTCTTTCCTTCTCTAACTACTTGGTTTCTCCAATCGTTTAATAAGATCATATGATTATCCTGCATAAACTGAAGACTTGCGACGCATTGCTTTTGGTTTTCTTTAGTCGGTAAAGATAGTTCGGATTCTTTCAAAGCAGCTTTCCCTGATGAAAGATCATACCATATCGGTGAAGTAAACAGTCCGACAAAAATTATTAATCCGACAATTATTTTTCCAGAATCATACATTGTTAATTCCTTTATTTCGCAAGAACAGAGATTCTCGATACTCGATACTTGATACTCGGTTCTCGATACTCGATACTCGATGCTTGGTACTTGATGTTTGAATTTTATAAATCATTTTTTGCTTAAATGTTGTTCCTCTACGCTTTGAATAAAATTATTTAGTTTTTTACCAAGCTTATCCAGTTTTTCTTTTAATTCATTATAAAGATTTTCATCCTTTAATGATTTTGTTTCAAAAAGAGTCTCCAAATGATCGGTTGTTTCATCATTTGAAGATAAAGCATAAATTAAAAATTTTATAAAATCTTGTTTATAATATCTTCTACCGTATCCTTCAACAATAGTCGATTTAACGGTTTTTGACGATCTTCTTATTTGGCTTCCTTCTTCAAACATTTCAAACTGAGGTAGCTTAGTAAGTGTCATTTCATGAATTTCAATTACAACCTCTCTAGCAATTGCCAAATTTCAAGATCTTTATAATTAATCTCTTATTCCCAAAGTAATTTTACATTCACTAAAATATCCGGTACCGAGCAACGGGTTTCCAATATCCAGTATCGAGCATCCAGCATCGAGCTACCCAGCTAACGGCTCACCGCGTAAATCGGTATCCCGTTCCTTTTCACCTTTCATTATAAGAGCATTACCAACCAGTTCATGAATGCCGCCGACATCCACACCGCCAACCCAATAGTCCATAAGAGGCGGAAGCGTTGCTTTATCAATTGCACAAATAGCTCCGAGAAAATTAACACCGTATTTTTCTTTTACAAACTTTACGGCATTAGCTCTCGGTAAACCGCCGCGCATTCGCATTTCCAAATTTTCATCTGTTCCCAAACCCGCACCGCTTCCGCAACAGAACGTTTGTTCCTTAATAGTATTTTCAGGCATCTCATAAAAATAATTGCACGAGTTTCTAATTATATACCTGGGTTCTTCAATTAAACCGAAAGCACGTGCAGGATTACATGAATCGTGAAATGTAACTCTTCGATGATTATTACGGTTCTTGTCCAATTTAATTTTATTATTCTTTATCAAGTCTGCCGTGAATTCGCAAATGTGAACCATCTTAGTTGATTTCGTATTTTCAAACCTGGTGCCTGTAACAGGTGAAACGGGAACTTCAAGAAAATCAGCCGGCCCGTTCATCGTATCCATATATTGATGAACAACTCTCCACATATGTCCGCATTCACCTCCGAGGATCCACTTAACACCTAACCGCTTTGCCTCTGCATACATTTTTGCATTTAAACTTTTCATGAGTTCGTGAGATACAAACGAACCGAAATTTCCTCCTTCGGATGCATATGTACTCCAGGTGTAATCCAGTCCGATTTCATGAAACAATGCAAGATACCCCAGTAAAGTATAGTAATGAGGTGTTCCGAAATAATCTGCAGAAGGAGTAATAAAAAGAACTTCAGCACCTTTCTTATTAATTGGTGCCTCCACTTTAATTCCCGTAATCTGCTCCAATTCGTCTACCGCGAAATCGATGCTGTCTTTAAAACCATGCGGCTGGATACCGAGATGGTTGCCTGTCCTTAAACAGTTTGCAACCGGTGTCATAATCCAATCAATGTTGACCCCGATAAGATTGAGAAGTTCTCTAGCTAAAATTGTTATCTCGGCAGTATCAATACCATACGGACAAAAAACAGAACATCGTCGGCATTGTGTACATTGAAAGAAATAATAAAACCACTCCTTTACTACATCTATGGTTAGTTCTCTTGAACCGGAGAATTTACCAAAGAGTTTTGCGGCAAAAGTAAAATTATTTCTATATACGGATCTTAAAAGTTCGGCTCTTAGCACCGGCATATTTTTAGGATCACCGGAGCCTAAGAAAAAATGACATTTGTCCGCGCATGCACCGCATCTTACACAAATATCCATATATATTCTTAACGAACGGAATCTGTGTAATCTGTCTCTAAGACCTTCAAGAATAATTTGTTGCCAATTCTCAGGCAGTTTCCAATCCTTATCGGTGGGCTGCCATTTACGCGGATTTGGCTGCTGCAGGTATTCAACACTCTTTGGAGTACCGGCATAATTGAAAACCCCATGTTTGAATTCGACTTTGGGATTCTGCCAATCCTTTGTTTTAGGTTTATAATTAATACTTCCGGCTATTTCTTCCGGTTTTGTTTTTGCTTCAGCCATTTTATCAATTAAAAATTACAAATTAGAAATTAAAATTTTTATAAGCGGCACTTATTCTATTATCATTTAACATGCTTACAACAATCACCTGCTTAATTAAGAATGATTGTATGCTCTTAAACTGAGACTTACACTTCGGTTTCCCGGGTATGTCTGCGTGAAAGCATGTGTCAGGATTTTAACCAAATAGTTTTTTTCAATTAAGAATAAAGAACAATTGAATATAGAATTAAGAACAACTATCAAACCTACGACCAACTAATAGCAGGATCTTGTTTAAGTTTAAGTTCAAGTTCAAGACCTATGCTGTTTTTTTACCTACGGCCAACAACCAATCTCCCACAACCTACTCTCTACTCCCTATCCACCGGCAGCCCGGACTCTTTCATTTTATCCCTAAACTCATCTTCATATTCTTGATAAGTATGAACCGGCACCGGGTGACTCCAGGGATTAACATGCCTAACCATACGGCTGTTGTTTGCCAAATTTCTTGTCGGTGATAGGAATATTCCCGGCATATGCAGCAATTTGCTGAACGGGAAATACGTAATTAAAGAACATACCAGAAATAAATGGATGAAAAATAAAAATCCTATTCCTGCCGGTACAACCGGATGAAAACTGAACAAGCCAACTGCTAGTTCCTTTACTTTTATTATATCAACTCTATCGAAGTAACGCATTAAAATACCGGTAGCCACAATACCCAGTATTAAGAAGAGCGGGAAAAAGTCTGATGCCAAAGAAATATATCTTAACTTTGCATCTAAAATTCTTCTAAAGATTAAATACAGGAGTGCAATTGAAACTAGTGCATCGGTAATAAGTAATACAGGCAAACCAACCTGCAGAAAACCATCCAAACTTTGCAGTGCCGTAACAAACGATGGAATGGGTTGCATGAAAAATCTGAAATGCCTTAGAAAAATAATCAGCATCGACCAATGAAAAATTATTGCACCAAGCCACAAATACTTATTGCTGCCGTATACTAATCTTGGCCCTTCTTTAAATTCTGCTTTTGTATTACGGAATAAAGATCTGAATAGCAGTATTTCAAGAAGCATTCTTCCTATTACGCCTAAAGTAGTACTCGGGCTTTCCAGTTTGCTGTCTTTAATCCACGGAAGAGATTTCTGCTGACCTGCGACAGTTGGGATATGATACGGAACCGGAGACCTTGCCCATTTAACAACTTGAGCAATAATTCCAACTATAAAAGTTGTAAATGCAGCATAGGGTAATATAACTCCAAAAAGGAAATCCAATCTTAATACACCTGCTCCGACTATTGCAGCAGCTATTAAAATACAAACCATAAAAAGTGAAAATAGAATACTCATTTTGATTTCCTTCTAACCAATAATTCCTATAAATATATTTTACCAAAAACCCGGTACATCTACCCCAAGAAACTTTTCTTCCCATTGTGTTGCAAACTTGCCTTTATTTCATTGATACGAATTTGGAAGAGTTTTTCTCTTGCTTCCATATATAAATCAAATGCAAGCAAAGCAATATCATCAATCCCGGATTCAACATTCAATAATTCTTTAAATAATGAAGCTTTATTAACTTCACTCTCAAGTTCTTTACGTAAAACTTTTTTAAGAGAAAGCACAATTCCTGCAGCCTGCGAAGGAGAAAAATCCTGTACCGCTCTCATCTTAATTATATCGTTTAACGATTCTTTAATTTTATCTGTATTTTTATCCTTAATAAGTTCATCAAATATTTTTTCCGCATTAACGGAAACAGTATAACCAATCGGATTACTAAACCTGTCTTTATGAGAACGTAAAAATTTTACAGACTCCGACGGGTAAGATTCAATTATCAATTCAATCCAACTATTTAAAATTGATGACTTTTTATTAATCAATAATTCTTCAATCATAAGAGTAAATCCGGGTACTTATTTTAACCTTCAAGGTTAACGCTTTGCCGTATTTTTATAATATTAAGTTTGCTATTATAAGTTGACTTCTAAATTCGATTTTCAAGTATTCTTTATTCTTAATTTCTTAAATAGTGAATTAAGAAAAAAAGAATTAAGAATGTAGCATCCCAAAAACAACAAAGTTAAAATTT
Organism: Ignavibacteriaceae bacterium; assembly: GCA_046704255.1. GTDB lineage: Bacteria > Bacteroidota > Ignavibacteria > Ignavibacteriales > Ignavibacteriaceae > FEN-1297. The sequence continues at coordinate 14,362 of JBJKSH010000016.1, forward strand.
ATCAGATTATTTTAAACAATCTTATACACATCCTGTGGGTTTGGCTAATCCGGCAACTTTACAGGCTCCTTTAGCAGGGCCCGACGGATACAACTCATAAATTTCTTTTAAGGAGAAACCGGTTTCTTTGCATACTTTACGAATCATCGGTGCAATACCGTATTTCTTATAATAATCGCGTAAGTAATAAACAATTTTCCAGTGTGCTTCCGTCATTTCGGTTACATCTTCCGTAGTTGCTAATGCTTTAGCTACGTCCTCATTCCATTCTTCCGGTTTCTGTATGAAGCCGTCTTCGTCGACTTCAATCTTTAGATTATTGCATTCAAAGATTGGCATAATATGTTCCTTATTTTTGTTTGTGTTAAATATTTTAATTACTATTTATAATTCAATTACTTTTCATCATGAATCAAGACTCGAGTATCCGGTATCGAATATCAAGCATCCGGTATCGAGTTTCACCTCATTTCAATATATCCGCACGGGCAATTGTCCGCACACTTTTTACAGCCGTTACAAAAATCAAGTTTGAATTTATAAGTTTGATGTTTAACTACAGGTTTAACAATTGCCTGGTCCTGGCAATAACTCCAGCAAGTACCGCAATCGAAACACGACCCGCAGCTCATGCATCTTTTAGCCTCTTCAAGAACCTGTTCTTCGGTTAATGTAGAAGTTATTTCAGTGTTTAATTCTTTCAGCCTTTCTTCCGGTTTTAACTTAAACGGTTCACTCCTTAATTTACTTTCAAAATAACTTAAAATTATTTTGTCATGAGAAATTACAGGCGGAACAAATTCCTGTTCCGGCTGTATATTTTGAAACCTGTTGTGAATCGCTTCCGCTGCTTTTCTTCCGTTGAATATTGCAATTGTTACCAGACCAAGTTCAATATCATCCCCGCCGGAATAAGTATCGGAAATTTTCGTCATAAAGTTTTCATCGGTTTTAATCCAGTCTTTTCCTTCATGTAGAACATCCAGCCCTTCAAAATCCGGCTCCTGACTAATTGCTGCTACAACGGTAGTAGCATCAAGTTCAAAGTAAGAACCCTCAATAGGTACAGGCCTTCTTCTGCCGGACTCATCCGGTTCACCGAGTTCCATTCTCTGGCATTTCATTTTTATTATTTTATCGCCTTCTTTTTTAAACTCAACCGGTGCCGCAAGAAATTCAATAATAACTCCCTCTTCTTCCGCTCCGGCAATTTCTTCTTCAATAGCAGGCATTTCTTTTCTAGTACGCCTATATACTATAGTAACTTTTTCCGCACCTAATCTCCT
>JBJKSH010000017.1:0-37123 GCA_046704255.1 Ignavibacteriaceae bacterium
AATGAAGTGGTAACACGCGGTCCTCACCCGGTTTATATCGGCACTCATAAATATTTTACCGAGCTTAGACAATTGAAAATGGACTTCTGTCATCCCGGCGAGGATACGATTATATTTACACAGTTTAATGCCGATCCGCCTTCGGCAGGAATGTGGAAGGTTCCCTACAGTCCCGACCAGCCATATAATATCTGGCAGATGGATGTATTCTTTAAGAGCAATAATAAAACAATAGAGCTTGCTAAGTCCGGCGCACTTACACAGCAGGCACAAGCTACTGCGCAAACGGATAGAGAAATGATTGCAAAGCTCCAGGCGATGAAAAGCAAATTCCAGGGCGGCAATTTTAATATGAACGACGTTCATAAGCTTCAGGAGATGGTTAACAAAGGAATGAGCGCGGCTAATAATAAAAATATAAGTCCGGCATTTTATATTGTCTTCCCTCTGCAGATTCACAACGGAACTACAACGATATTTCATCAAAGGTTCGATTCAAAACAAGTAAGTCCTATTACTTCAAGAGCGGTAATTTACGGATATATGACAATCGATATTAAATACACAGGCAAATAGGAGACGGCATTGAAAAGAATAACCTTTACTTCGTTGTTGATTTTTATTTTTTCCATTTCACTTTCCGCGCAGTCGCTAAAAGAAGTAAGCCCGGCGGAAAAGAAGATTCTTGACAAACCAATCAGCATTATACAGAGCCTGCTAGACCAGTTCGGCAATAATGATTGGGGAGAGCCGAATACAAATAATGACGGCTATGAGCTGCTCGTGCCTATCGGTTATAACGGCGCAGGGGCAATTCCCTTAACACAGGATTTTGAGCGCGTATACCGTGTACAGGAAAATTCTCGAAGATTCTATACTGTACTTAAGCCGATGCTGGACAGGGAGAAGAAGCTTAATGCAGAGTATGAGGCTGAGTATGAAGCAGTTCAGCAAAAGAGCGCTAAGGAACAGGAAGAGTCTATGAGCAAGCCTACCCCGGCTTATGACAGCCTGATTGCTCTCGGCAAAAAGTCGGATGAGCTGAGCGAGATTGATGTTTATGCTTACATCAACAAAGATTTAGTCGAAGGCAAACAGGTAAACGATCCGGATATAAACGTACGCGGCGCTTCCCTGGTAACAAAGTTAAACAGCGGATATTTCCAGAAGGAAAACTGGACAAGCTACTTCTTAGCCTTCGGAAACTGGAAAAGCGTTAAGCCGGATAAGTATAACAAATGTTATTATTATAAATTTAAAAACACAAAGACGTCAAGCATTCAAAATATTGTTATAGTAATGACCGGCGCACCGGACAGGATGAAGGAGCTGATGAACAAGCTCGACTGGAAAGCACTTAACGGTGTGTTGACTAATTAACATCAATTCCAATATCTAGACAACCCGAATATGGAAAATTACCTTCATCAATTATATTTACCTTATTCTTTTATTTAAGTGTTGTTTTAATTAATTTCTATATTGAAATAAAAATTAGCACTTACCTGAAATTTACATAACAATTCAAGGATAAATTTGGAAGCATTAAAAAATTTTTTTTTGTATGTAAAAAATTTTTTAGACCTTCCCATAGCGGAAGTCGGCAAAACACATTTAACTCTTTTGTCTATTATTTATCTTGCACTTCTAATATTCCTTCTTTTATTTGTAACCGCTAAGCTTAAAAAATGGGTCGTATATAAACTTCTTGAGAAAAGCAAGATTGAACTTGGAGTAAGAATTGCGGTAGGAACAATAATCAGGTATGTAATATTAATACTTGGTTTTGTAATAATAATGCAAACTGCGGGTATAGATTTAAGCGCATTAACAATTCTTGCCGGTGCTCTAGGCGTTGGCATCGGTTTCGGCTTACAGAATATTACAAATAATTTTGTAAGCGGTATAATTATTTTATTTGAAAGGCCAATAAAGGTTGGAGATAGAATTGAGGTTGGTGATGTTTTTGGAGATGTAGTTAATATTTCTATGCGTTCTACAACAGTTATTACAAATGACAATATTGCTATCATTGTGCCCAACTCCGATTTCATTTCTTCCAAAGTTATAAACTGGAGTTACAACGATAAGAATGTTAGGTTCAATATTCCGGTTGGAGTTGCCTATAAAGAAGACCCGGAAAAGGTAAAAAAAATTCTTTTGGAAATCGCCAAAGATACCAAAGGGATTTTAAATATGCCCGAACCGGAAGTGCTGTTTTCCGAGATGGCAGACAGTTCGATTAATTTTATTTTAAGGGTTTGGACTGATAAATATATTAATAAGCCTGCAGTTCTTAAAAGCATTCTTTATTTTGAAATATTTAAAAGATTTAAAGATGCCGGTATAGAAATACCATTTCCACAGCGGGATATAAATATTAAAAATACGGAACCTAAAATTCTTCCTTCTTAGTCAGTTAATGTTTTATTTTTAAAAGGTCGGAATACTATGAAAGCTAAAATTCTCCTTGTTATGTTTTTTATAATCCTGTTTACAATTTTCGTTTCCCAGAATACCAAAATCATAGATCTTAACTTTTTAACCTGGAAGCTACAGCTTTCTACCATCGTAGTTATTTCCATAACTTTTTTTATAGGTATGATTGCGGGATTTCTAATAGTAAGTATATTTTCCGTTAAACAAAAAAAGGAAAAGAAGATTCCGCAGGATACAAATAAAGCGGGTATGCAGGATAAACCTTTATAAAGTTAAAGTTCCCAACCGTAAGACCGGTACGCCTTTGTCGCAAAGTTCAGGAATAAGTTCTATATAAAAATAGTGCATCAATGCCGGACATACCTGCATGAATTTATTTATTATCTTTATTTGTGATATTAAATCCATCGTCTTTGACATCAGGAATAAAATATATTATAATACTGTCTCTCAAATTAAAATTTCAGAAAAATTAAAAGGAAAGGAAAAGTTATGCCTGTAAGAAAAGCTAATGCGGAATGGCGAGGAGATTTAAAGAGCGGAAGCGGTAATATTACAACGGAATCCGGAATTTTGAATAATGTTGTTTACAATTTTGTTTCCAGGTTTGAAGAAGGGAAAGAAACAAATCCGGAGGAATTAATTGGTGCTGCACATGCAGCTTGTTTTTCAATGGCTCTTGCCAACGGTTTATCCGGAGCGGGGTTTAAAGTTAATTCCGTAAAAACAGAGGATAAAGTTCATATTGTTAAACTGGAGAGCGGCTTTACAATTACCAAAATAGAAATTGATACGGTTGCAGATGTGACTGGTATTGACGAAGCTGTTTTTAAAAAGCATGCCGAGGATACAAAAAAAGGATGTCCTGTTTCCAAAGCATTGACCGGTACAGAAATGATATTAAATGCAAAATTAAAAAAGTAACTATTAATCATTCGGTTACAATGCCCGTTTCGCCTGCCTGGAGAAAGAATTCTTTTTTTCTGTAGGCAGGTCTATCGGTTTTGTGCTTGGACTGCAAACTACCGTTTGACGAACACCGTCTTACGATACGGGCTTAGTTACCGATGGACGCTGAATAATTTCTTTTACAAAATATTTAAGAATTTAAGACGAGAAGAATATTCTCCTATGCCATTATTTACCATATCTTAATTCTTCATATTCAGGATGTCTTAAAATATAATCTTCAACGTAAGAGCATGAAGGTATTATTTTATAATTATTCTTTTGTGCAAACATTAAACCTTCTTTAACTATTTTCCCCGCAATTCCCTTTCCTCTCAGTTCGGGTGGAACATACGTTTTGATAGTATTCATTATGCCGGAGCCTGTAATTATATATTTTAAGTACGCTTCTTTCTTTTCAATAACGGCATAAAATTTTTGATTTTCAATATCATGTTTAATTTCAAATTCCATTTCCACATTCCTTACATGTTTGCTTAATTTTTAATGTTAAAAATTTAATAATATTTTATTGCTTGCAATTTAAGTAAATTAGAATTAGAGTAGTATATAAAAAAAATAAAGCCGGAATAAATTCATATATATGCCGGCAGTTTTTAAAAATATTATGAATTTTTATAATAAAGTATTACTAATAATTCCCGTATTATTTGCTATGTTTGTTTTAGGGTGCGGCACATCTAAGGTTTCGGATAGGCATGTAAGTTATACAACGGGAGAAATTGAAGTTGTAGGCAACGAGCCATTTATACATCTTGCACTAAAAACAGATTCAACTAAAATTTATATCCTTAATTGCAGCAGGGATGTAAAAAATATTTTAATGCAAAATCAGGGGAAGATATCCAAAATATATTACAGCGAAATGGATAGCACTAAAACTCCTTCGGTAATTAAAGTAGACAGTATAAAAATTATTTCAAAAGAATTTCAATAATCTTACGTTACAAAACCATTAAAAAAATTTAACTACCTGATTTTTTGCTGGCCGTTTCCTGGCTTACGGATGCCGGCTGGTCTGTTCCCACAATATTTACTCCTATATTTATTTTAGTAGCTACCCTGGTTCCCAGAATCATATTTTGGACATTATACTTTGGAAGAGAAATTGCAAATTTGGAAGTAACTCCCAAAAGATCGCCGGGTTCGCGTGCTTCGGTAGCCGGGCTTTCATTAAGGTATGTCATAACGGCTTCAATAGTAATCGGATTGGTTACACCGTGCAGGTTAAAATTTCCCAACGCCTTTACATCCAATTTATTAGGGGCAAGTTTTTTTACTTCCAAAACTTTTTTTATGGTAAACGAAATAGTTGGGTATCTTTCAGCATCAAGCCATTTTGGTTCTTTTAAATCCCTGTCCCGCATTCTTATGCCTGTTTTTAAAGATGCGGTAGGAATGGATATTTTACCCTTTAAAGTATTTTTAACATCTGAAATATTAAAAGAAATTTGTCCGGATATTTCAGTAGAAAGCCCGTCCACTTCATCCAGTGCTGTTATGCTGTGAAAAAATGCCTGGTTTCTACCTTTGTCATCCTTAAAATAAAAGGTCTTATTCCCTTTTGCTTTTACATCAAAACCTTGTGCCCATAAAGAAACGGTAAATAATAAAACAATAAAAAATAATTCAATTATTCTCTTCATTTAGTTCTTTCGCTTTATTTCTAAATACAAAAATTAAAACGGTTGAAAGAATTACACTTAACGCTGTTATAACAAGAGTTAAATCTAATCCCCAAATAAACTTATTCTTCCACACTTGGTATGTGGTTCCGAACAAAGGGTCTTTTTTACTGATAAGAACTTGAGTTTGAGTAAACACATAACTTCCGTTTATCAGCCATATTACAAATACTACAATTATTATAAACAAGCCGGCATATATTGTATATTTTTGTTTTTTATTTATCTTCATTATTAAAGCCATATAATAAAAACAATAGTAACCTTTTTTGTCATTTGTTAAAATGATAATTTTCTTCCGTTGGTTTGCAATATTATTTAAATCACATTCCGGAGAGTTTAAAATTTTAGTATGAATAATGAAAAAATATTCGACATTGCCGTGATAGGCGGAGGGATTATAGGAACTGCCACTGCAATGCAAATTCAAGAATCCCGAAAATTTTCCGTAATTATTTTGGAGGCCGAGAATAAATTAGCGGCACATCAAACAGGAAACAACAGCGGTGTTATCCATTCCGGACTTTACTATAAGCCGGGTTCACTTAAAGCTAAAAACTGTTCTTCGGGTAGGGAATTAATGTACGACTTTTGTGAAAAACACAAAATTAAATTTGAAAGATGCGGTAAAGTTGTTGTAGCCGTTAATAAACAAGAAATACCTTCCCTGGATGAACTTGAAAAAAGAGGAAGAGCAAACGGGCTGCAAGGAATGAAAAGGCTTGCAAAGGAAGAAATAAAAGAATACGAACCGAATGCCTCAGGGATTGCCGGGCTTTTTGTACCTCAAACCGGTATTGTAGATTATAATAAGGTAACAGAAACTTACGGCAAAATTATTTTAGAAAACGGCGGGCATGTAAAATTAGGCTGTAAGTTTTTATCTTTAAATAAAGACGGGAATTTGTTAATTCTTAAAACAACATCCGGAGATATTAAAGCCAGGTTTCTGGTTAATTGCGGCGGGCTTCAATCCGATAGAATTGCAAAATTGTGCGGAGTAAACCCGGGGTTGCTAATTGTTCCTTTCCGCGGTGAGTATTATAAATTGAAAAAAGAAAAGGAGTATTTGGTTAGAAACTTAATATATCCCGTGCCCGATCCCAGGTTCCCTTTTCTCGGTGTTCATTTTACAAGAATGATTAAAGGCGGAGTTGAAGCCGGGCCGAATGCCGTGCTTGCATTTAAAAGAGAGGGCTACACCCACAAAGATTTTTCTATAAAGGATGTTACGCAAATGTTTTTTTTCAATGGCTTTTGGAAGATGGCTTCCAAATATTATAAAATGGGATTTGAAGAATTCCATCGTTCACTGAGCAAATCAGCATTTGTAAAAGCGCTGCAAAAGCTTGTGCCACAAATTCAATATGATGATGTTTACCGTGAAGGCGCCGGAGTAAGAGCACAGGCTCTTTTACCTGACGGTAAGTTAGCCGATGACTTTAGAATAGTTGAAACGGAAAAAATGGTTCATGTATTAAATGCCCCGTCTCCGGCAGCTACTGCCTCGCTAAGCATAGGAAAAACTATTGCAGGTAAAGTATTAGAGCGGATTGAATGAAACAACTTAATTGTTTAATTGTCAAATTGTTGAATTACTTTAGATACCCATCACTTTCATTTCTCATTTGATTAGATATAATAAATACTCTGCTTCTCCGGAAAGCTTTGATATACGCCGGCAGGCCAATAACTAATTACAATAAATGACCTAATGACAATTACAGCTTTAAACAAGCCTTTATTGTTAAGTGCTACATATTGATTTTCATACCCGGCCATTCATAAATTGGAGTAGTTGATTTAACAATATGCATCCCGGAGTCTTCAAATTTTTCAAATGCCTTATTTGCTTCATCGGAATAATCAATTACACCGGGAATAAATACCGGTGAAGTACAATCTTCCAGTAAATAAACTTTTTCGGTTAAGTGTTTTTTCTTCATTAAAAAATCCTGAAGCAAGTCATCTATTGTCCAGGCTACGCAGTGGCTCTTAGCCTGGCCGGCAATTATTATTGCATCAAATTGCATTAATCTTTCAATCAGTTCACTATTTTTACGGGCAATCTTTTGTCCTTCAATATTTTCTTTTACTTCCGGACCGAATACGGAATAATGCTCTGTAAAAGGATTGTTGCCTTTAATCTGGAAGTTAGGCTGGCTATACCTGGCAGCGCTGTGAAAAAACACTGCTTCTTCAAAGGAAGACGAAAGCGCGTATCCTATTCCACCGAGCATGGCGTGGTAAGGCCATACCGTTAGATTATATTTCCCGCTTGATTTTAATGCTTTTGCGTAATGCAGCAAATATTCCTGTGCTTTATTTAAATCTATGCCTAAGTCTTTACAAACATATTTATTAACATTCCACAAACCTTTCTCAATATCTTCAACCGAAATTAAAGTATACGGAGCAGGATGTTCTCCTTTTTCATTAACAAGAAAAATAGAATGAAATATTTGCAGCGGCTGGTGGGTATCCATTGTAGGGATAATTTCCGTAATGATGTTAAGGTTGAGATAAATAAATTCACACATTCGTTTCGTATCTTCAACGGCGCCGCTGCCGGAACGGCCTGCAACAAATAGCTCGAAGCCGGGTGTGCAAAATGTATTTTGCATATCAACTGCAAGAAGGCAAACCTTAAATTTATCTTCCGATGACGGTATTATATCATTTTGCTTTGACCATTTCAATGCATTTTGTGCCAGCATTTCATATTCAACTCTCCATACTTTTCCTGTCTTTGAAGAATCGTAATGCGGAGGAATATTTAGTCCGTTTCTTTTCATTTATATTTACGTTCCTTATTATTAAAAATTACTTTTTCACTCTAAAGATAATTTAACGGATTTTTTTATTCACATTCAACTCATAAATATTCATAATAAATATTAAGATTCCGCAAAAATGCCTTTCAATTATTGATATAAAATACAAAAACTTGACTTTTTGATTGGTAAGTTTTATTAAAGGGAAATATATTTCGGGCAATCATTTTTTTATTTTTAAAATTGAAGAGTAATTTGCTGCCTAATATTCTTACCGGCAGTTAAATTAATGTAAGGAGAATATTCATGGAAAATCTTATTAAACTTTTAGAATTCGGGCAAAGCTACTGGCTGGATAATTTAACCCGTGGAAAAATTAAGCAAGGTGAAATTAAAAAGCGTGTTGCAAAACAGGGGTTGCGCGGCATAACCTCAAATCCCAGCATTTTTAATAAAGCTATTACCGGCGGAAATGATTATGATTCTCAGATTAAACAGCTTGTGAATATGAAAAAAGGCGTGCATGAAATTTACGAAGCTCTTACGGTTAAAGATGTTCAGGATGCATGCGATATTTTAAAACCCGTGTTTGACGAATCCGGCGGCGTGGACGGTTTTGTAAGCCTTGAGGTTTCTCCTTATCTTGCACATGATGCCGAAGGCACAATGATTGAGGCACGTAAGCTGTACTCCGAAGTAGATAGAGTAAATTGCTTTATAAAAATTCCCGGTACCGACAAAGGCGTTAATGCAATTGAAGAAATGCTTTATGAAGGAGTTAACATAAATATCACCTTGTTATTTTCAATTGCAAGTTATGAAGCGGTTGCAAATGCTTATATAAATGCATTGGAACGAAGAGCAAGCGAAGGTAAATCCGTAAAAGAAATTAGATCGGTTGCAAGTTTTTTCTTAAGCAGGATTGATGTCTTAACGGATCAACTGCTTGGGCATTTGATGATACCGCGGGATACCGACGGCAATGAGTTAAAACCGGAAGATTTGTTAGGCAAAACCGGAATAGCAAGTGCAAAGATTGCCTACCAAAGTTTTAAGAAAATTTTCAGCGGGGAACGATGGAATAATCTTGCCGCAAAAGGTGCAAAGGTTCAACGGCCGCTTTGGGCAAGCACCAGTACAAAAGATCCTATGTACAGCGATGTTAAATACGTAGAAACCTTAATTGGGCCGGATACCGTAAACACTCTCCCCGATGAGACAATAGATGCATTTGCAGACCACGGCAGGCCGGAAGCAAATACCGTTGAAAAAGATTTGAACGGAGCTTATAAAGTTTTTGATGATCTTAAAAAGCTTGGTATAAATATAGACTTTGTAACACATCAGCTTGTGAATGAAGGTATTCAAAAGTTTATCGATCCGTATGACAACTTAATGAAATCACTCGCTCAAAAACGTAATGATATTATGGGAGATGCTGCAGGTAAACAGTCTATCAGTTACGGCAAATCAAAGTCGTCGGTTTCGGCGGTAATGAAATCATTAAACGAAAAACAGTACGCCAGGAGGTTATTTGAAAAAGATCCTTATCTATGGTCATCGGATAAAGATGAGGTTGAAGAAATTAGGATAAGAATGGGCTGGCTGGACAGCATGGAATATTTCTTAAACAGGCACGACGAAATTAATAATTTTGTAAAAGATGTAAGAAATTCAAAATATAAATTTATTGTTTTACTTGGAATGGGAGGAAGCAGCTTATGCCCGGAAGTTTCCAGAGAAACATTTGAATCCAAACCGGGTCATCCTCAATTGTTTGTACTTGATAACACCGACCCTGCTGCCGTTAAGAATGTTGAATCTCAAATTGATCTTTCTAAGACCTTGTTTATAGTTTCCAGTAAATCCGGTACAACAACCGAGACGTTAAGCTTTTACAAATATTTTTATGAGCAAGTAAAAAATATAGCAGGAGGCAGCGCTGGTGAACATTTTGCTGCAATAACAGATCCCGGGACCTCTTTAGTTGATGAAGCAAAAATACATAACTTCAGGCATATTTTTGAGAATCCTGTTGAATTCGGCGGAAGGTATTCGGCATTATCGTTTTTCGGGCTTGTGCCTATGGCATTGATTGGCATAGACATTAAAAAGATTCTAAATAATGCGCATCAAATGATGATAAGCTGTGGGCCGTTCGTTCCTACGGAAGCTAATCCTGGAATAAGCCTCGGGGCATTTCTAGGAATAAACTCGAAGCTGGGAAGAAACAAAGCAACTTTCGTTCTTTCAAAATCAATCAGTGCATTCGGCTTGTGGGTTGAACAGTTGATCGCAGAAAGTACAGGCAAAAGCGGTAAAGGAATTTTACCTGTAGAAAGCGAAAATTTGGGCTCACCGGAAAGTTACAGCAGCGATAGAGTGTTCATTCATATTTATACTAAAGATGATGATATTAAATCCGATGAAAGAAAATTAGCTGCACTTGAAAAAGCAGGGCATCCGATTGTTAAGATTGCTATTCAGGATAAGTTGGCATTGGGCGCGGAATATTTAAGATGGGAAGTTGCTACTGCAACAGCCGGAGTAGTAATCGGCATAAATGCATTTAATCAGCCTAATGTTGCGGAAAGCAAAAACAATACAAAACAATTGTTAAAAGAATGGGAAGAAAAAAAGAGCTTTAATGAAGGTGAGCCGGTAATAGAAAGAGAAGGAATTTCTGTCTTTTGCGATTGTTCTGCCAAATGGTTGTTCCAGGGCCATAGGAAATCCGTAAAAGAATTTTTAAATGCTTATGTTAAGCTTGCAAAGTCACCGGATTATATTTCGCTGCTTGCTTACTTTCTACAAACTCCTGCACGGCATAAACAGCTTCAAGGTATAAGGACAAATTTAAAAGACAAATTAAAGGTTGCCACAACATTAGGCTACGGACCTAGGTATTTGCATTCAACCGGGCAGCTGCATAAAGGCGGAGAGAACAACGGGGTGTTCTTAATTATAACTGCCGATGCAAAGGAAGAAATTAAAATTCCCGGAAGCTCTTACGGTTTTGCAACCTTACAGCGTTCGCAAGCTCTCGGCGATTTAAGATCGCTTGATAATCATGAGCGCCGTGTAGTTAGAATTCATCTCGGCAACGATATTGAAGACGGACTGAAAAAGTTATCTGAAATTTTTAAGTAAATTATCAGTTTAAGATTCTTAATCTTTCTCCTGCTCTACATTTTATTCAATAGCAGATTTGAATGTAGCAGGAGTAAGATTAGGATTAAGAACCCAAAGTTAGATAAATACCTCAAATAACATTGCGGAAACATTTCACAACACATTTGTTTGTTTGAAGAATACAGGAATACCATTGAACTTAAACTTGAACTCACAAAGGTGTTGAAGTTCAAGTTCTCATCCAAAGGCTTTCCCAATTTCCGGATCCGCCTTTCGAGTAGTTCAGCTTCCGGCTAAAAGTTTTAGTCCAATAGAGTTAAGAGTATAGATTATGAATTATTTAAATTAAGAAAAGGTTGTATGCATGAATAACGAATATTTAGAAACGATGAAGTCGGGGATGTCCAGGTCGGTTCCGCCGGAGCCGTGTATTGTGGTAATTTTCGGAGTAACGGGGGATTTAACACACCGTGAGCTTATACCATCTTTGTATGCATTAAACTGCAAAAACCTGGTGCCGAAGCCTTTTGCTATTATAGGTTTTGCAAGAAGGGATTGGAACGATGAATATTTCCGTGAAGAAATGAAAAATTCTATGAAGAAAGTTAATGAGTGCGGTGAGAGAGAATGGGAAATGTTCGCGAAAAATCTTTTTTATGTTAAAGGAAATTTTAACGATGAAGCTGCGTCATCTTATTTCAATTTAAATAAAAGGCTTAAAGAAATTCAAAAGGAAATAAGTATACCGGATAATGTTTTATTTCATCTTTCCACCCCGCCGGAAAATTACAGTACAATAATAAAAAGACTTGGAGAAGCTTCTCTTTCCAAAAGTGAAACCGGATGGCGGAGGGTAATTATAGAAAAACCTTTCGGACGTGATGAAATGACCGCACGAAAACTGGATGAAGAAATACATAAAGTTTTTGAAGAAGAGCAAATTTTTAGAGTTGATCATTATCTTGGTAAAGAAACCGTTCAGAACATGCTTGTGTTTCGTTTTGCAAACCCGGGCTTTGAACCGGTGTGGAACAGGAATTATATTGAAAATGTTCAAATAACAGTTGCTGAAGAATTGGGAATCGGTACACGCGGAAATTTTTATGAGTCAACGGGCATACTTAGAGACATGGTACAAAATCATATGCTTCAGCTGCTTTGCATGGCAGCGCTTGAACCGCCGGTTAATTATGATGAGTCTTTGAGATCGGAAACAGTAAAAGTGCTGGATTCGGTTTGTAAAATAAATCTTGATAAAGATGTTGTTCTAGGGCAGTACAATGAAGGAAAAATAAAAGGCGAAAGTGTAATCTCTTATAGAAATGAAAAAAATGTTGCCGGAAATTCTACAACTCCAACCTTTGCATCATTCAAATTAAAAATTGATAACTGGCGCTGGGCAGGAGTTCCGTTTTATCTTAGAACAGGAAAACGTTTAAAGAGAAAACTTACCGAAGTGACAATTCAATTTAAACCTACGCCGCATTTAATGTTTCCGGGATATAAAAACGACAAGCTAAATAGAAATGTGCTAACATTCAGGCTTCAGCCAAACGAAGGTATTGTATACACATTTATGGCAAAACAGCCCGGTGCAGAATTAAAACTTCAGCCGGTTAATTTGAATTTCCGGTACGATACTGCATTTGATATTTCGGAACCCCCAAGTGCATATCAATGGCTTTTGTTCGATGCAATGAAAGGTGATCAAACTTTATTCCCAAGAGCGGATTGGATATATAAAGCCTGGTCGATAATTGATCCGGTTATAAAAAAATGGGAAGCGGAAGCGTGGATTAAGCTGCCTAATTACGATGCCGGTTCGTGGGGGCCGGAGGAGTCGTATAAGCTTATCACTTCCGGCGGCTGCAATTGGAATGTAAATGAATAAATGTAATCCACATCAATACGTTTATTTATAGAATTGATAATTTTGTATAAATGTTTAAATAAGAATTAATTTTGAACTCTATCTGTCGGCGGGCAGGTTCTTCATTTAGATTAACAAACAATTTGGAGGTATTTATGTGGCAGGGATGGATTGCTTTACTTGCCGGACTTTGGGTAACGTTTTCTTCTTTAGTCTGGCAATTGCAAACCAATATAAATTTATTAATAAGCGGTGCGGTTTTATTTATATTCGGATTCTGGGCTGCCAAAAGCTGGGAAGGCGTTATGCTGGGGATGCTTGGCGTCTGGGTAATTGGCTGCGGATGTACAAACTATCTTGAACTGTCTATAAATTTTTTCTTAACCGGAATCTCCATTATAGTAGTAGCATTGCTTTGCGCTACAATAAATATCAGGCCGAAGCTGGGAGAGAGTTCTCACTAAGCTTTTATAATTATTTAAGATGCAACCTCCTAAGATGATGGTGAATATTTTTTGATTCAATTGATACAGTATACTTTAAGTTTGAATTGTTAAGTCGAAACGTGTTTTATAAGGAGGATTATTATGGCATCAAATAAAAATATATTTGGAAAATTTGTTTTAAGCAACTTAATAATTTTGCTTCTGTTAGTATTTGTTACGGCAGGATGTAGTAAAAAAAATAATAATTACAGCAGCAGCAATCCGGTATCTCCGCCTTCCGGTTCCAACCAGGTTATAATGCAAAATACCTCTTATGTACCGCAGAGTTTAACAATAACTAAAGGAACTACAGTAACGTGGACAAATAAAGATTCCTATGATCATACGGTAACAAGCGGAACACCGGGGCATCCTTCGGGCCTTTTCGACAGCGGAGATATTGCTCCCAACGGTAAGTTTAGTTATACCTTTGACAGTACCGGAACTTATGCATACTATTGTAAAATCCATCTTGATAAGATGACCGGTACAATCATCGTTAAATAAAAGATATGTCTTGCAAAAGAACTTAAAAAATTTTTATAATTCAGTCCGCAAATGGACGGCACCGTGGTACGGTGCGTACGCACTACTGGGTGTAGTCTCGGCTGCACTTATTCCGGTACTTTTCCCACTCATGATTATTTCCGTTTCGAATAACATTGCTAATGTTGGCTGGGTTATGGGCTGTTTTAATTTAGGATTGTTAACTTCACCTTTGTGGGGCAGCCTTACGGATAAAAAACACCTTCACCGTTTGTTATTCTTTGGTGGTTTTATAATTTTAATTGCCGGATTGATTCTGCTTCCTTTTGGCCGTTCACTAATAGACTGGATAATAATTGCTTTTATATTAGGTGCAGGTACGGCAGCGGTAGCTACTGTTGCTACATTATTTATAGTTGAATTTAATCCGCAAAACGAATGGTCTTCCAGGATAGGTTGGCTTCAGAGCTATAACGGTGCGGGCCAAACCATAGGGCTGCTTTTGGCCGCTTATTTTTCCGGCAACAGTAT
This sequence comes from Ignavibacteriaceae bacterium, assembly GCA_046704255.1. Classification (GTDB taxonomy): domain Bacteria; phylum Bacteroidota; class Ignavibacteria; order Ignavibacteriales; family Ignavibacteriaceae; genus FEN-1297. Next base: position 14,372 of record JBJKSH010000017.1, read on the forward strand.
TTTTAACTTAGGCATGTGGCTGGGTGCTGTTCTTCTTATTCCTGCAGTTTTGATCGGTCATTTGGGGCTTCCGGTTAAAAGGGCGGAAGGAAAGAAAGAGCGCATTATTCATATCATTGATATTCGTAAAATAGCAAGGTTTGGAAAAGTAGAATTGCTTGGCGGCGGAGTTATTCGCCACTCTCATCATTTAAATTTGGCTGCACTTAAAAGTCTGAAAAAACTACTACCCACAGACTTCGGATATTTTATTTTGTCCTGGTTTATTTCTTCGTTTGGTGTTGCGGCTTTCTTTGCATATTTTCCCATTGTAATGAAGTCCGCTTACAATGTTCTTCCCGGGTTAACATCACTTATTTATGCAATAACCGGAGGTATAGGAATTGCTTTGTATACCGGCAGTACAAAACTATCTTCCCGTTTGGGAGTAAACAAAGTATTTCGCTTTGGCATTGCATTAAGATTGATTGGCTTTGTTTTATTGCTTGTTTTAATTTATGCCAGATTTAATTTAGAACCTGTTATTGCATGCATTGCATTTGCTTTTATAGTTTTGGCATGGCCGGTAATAAGCGTAACAGGTACAACTTTAACAGCGGAACTAACTCCCGTAAGCGAAGGTGAGGCGATGGGGCTATTTAATGCTTCCGGTGCTGTTGCAACAGTATCCGGAACATTTGCCGGAGGTCCGCTGGTTAATTTAATGGGCTACAGCGCCGTATCTATTTTAGGTGCTGCGGGTTTAATTTTTACTTTATTACTAACAGCAAAAATAAAAAATAAACACCAGTCGAATAAAGAATAAAAAATAGTTTTAAGGATAAAATCTTAATCCTAAGGCAGCATCGACTGCAGAACCGAAATCCGGTGCCAGGCCTATTAAAACGCCGGCTTCGAAAAATATTTCCAGCGGGGTTCGTTCGGGTACAACATTAACACCCACAACACCCCTAACTGCCAAACCGGCGCCCGCTTTTCTATAATAAAATCCATCTGGGCCTTCATACCAGAATCCATGACCTGTGCCAAAGCCAATAACACCGCCTGGCCCGGCATAAAGATCTGCAATCCTGGAATTGAAAACATTAAAGTGCCACAAGTAATCTACGTTTACTCTTGGGCTTCCGAAGTATGAAGAACCAACATCGATTACCCATGCATTTTTATAATTAGTCCAAATTTTTAATGTAGCTCCGGTTGGGTCGCCGGCCATTATCCCGAAACCTATCTTTTTACCTTCGGGTGATGTTTGTGCATATAAATTAAATGAATATGTTATTAAAAAAATGGAAGATAAAATCCAGATCTTCCGCATAGTTTTTCTCCTGATCTTTTTTAAGTTGAAAAAATATGTACATGCAAACCTAAAGCCAAATAAAAAATATCCAATATTCTTTTCAGAAAGCATATTTCCAATCACATCAAAATTATTTTAACGAAATATTTTCTTTTTATGCGAATAATATGCTTACCCATTTAATTGAAAAATTAAATTGTAAAATATGTGACAGAGTATGAACTTAGTTTTTATTTATTTGCATTAATTGATTTTATTTCTTAACCTTTTGAAGCGCAAACTTTCTTATTAAAAAATTTAGGATTAATTATGAATATGATTGAAGACTCTGTGAGAGTTAAGGACAGCCGTTTAAATTTTTCACCCGGTCATTTGTTTGAAAGATACAAGCAAGTTAGAAATTTTACCGAAGCACTTTGCAAACCGTTGGTTACAGAAGACTACGTTATTCAATCTATGGCGGACGCAAGCCCTGCAAAATGGCATCTTGCACACACAAGCTGGTTTTTTGAAACATTTGTTTTAAAACCTGCATTTAACGCACACGTAAATTCCAAAACAAATTATAAACCTTTGAATGAAACTTATGCGTACCTGTTTAATTCTTATTATGTATTGGCGGGAGAAAGATTTACACGAGCAAGAAGAGGCCTACTTTCCCGCCCGACTGTTGCTGATGTATATGAATATAGAAAATATGTTGATGAATTTATGTCTAACCTTCTAGAAAATATAAATGAACCGGAGTTTGAAAAATATTCTTCTGTAATCGAAATAGGAATTAACCATGAACAGCAGCATCAGGAATTACTGCTGACGGATATTAAAAATGTATTTTCAATTAATCCGCTTCGTCCGGTATATTCTTCAAAGGAGGCACCTGTAACCGAAAATGTCCCTCCTATCGAATGGGTTAATTTCATGGAAGGAATTTATAATACGGGTTATAACGGTAACGGATTTTCTTATGACAATGAAACCCCTGAGCATAAGGAATATATTAATTCCTTTAAGCTTGCATCGCGTTTGGTAACCAACAGGGAATTCATGGCATTTATGGAAGACAAAGGTTATCAAACCCCTGAACTGTGGCTTTCCGATGGGTGGGCAGCAGTTGAAAATGAAAAGTGGAATGCTCCATTGTATTGGACAAAATTGGATAGAGAGTGGTGGAATTTCAAACTTTCGGGATTTCATAAAGTAGATTTAAATGAACCGGTATGCCATATCAGTTACTACGAAGCGGATGCTTACGCACGCTGGGCCGGGGCAAAGCTTCCTACCGAAGGACAATGGGAGGCGGCAGCATCAAATATGGAAACTCATGGCAATTTTGCGGAAAGCGGATATTACCATCCAATCTCATTTGATGGAGTTAAAAATAATTCACAATTAAAACAAATGTTCGGAGATGTTTGGGAATGGACAAGCAGCCCGTATTCTCCTTATCCGGGTTATAAAACTCTGCCCGGTGCTTTAGGCGAATATAACGGTAAATTTATGTCCGGTCAAATGGTTTTACGCGGAGGCTCTTGTGCAACTTCCCAAACGCACATTAGAAAAACTTATAGAAATTTCTTTCCCCCTTATGCACGCTGGCAGTTTATGGGATTAAGACTTGCAAACGATAATTTATAAAGGGAATAAAAAAAATTATGGAAATAAAAACCATATTAACAGATAAGTACGAAATGCTTTCGGATGTTCTTGAAGGGCTATCAAAAGAACAGAAAGAAATATCATGCAAATATTTTTATGATGAAAAAGGTTCGTTATTGTTTGATGAGATTTGTGAACTGGATGAATATTACCCAACTCGCACAGAGCTTAAAATAATGCAAGAAAATATTAATGAAATAACTTACGGTTTGGGTAAAAATATTTTGCTTGTTGAACTTGGAAGCGGCAGCAGTATAAAAACAAGACTTTTACTGGAACATCTTTCCAGCCCTGCCGCATATATTCCAATTGATATTTCTTCTGAACACTTATTAAAAACAGCGGACAGGCTTAAAGCGGATTTTCCCGGTATTGATATTTATCCGCTTGTTGCGGATTACAACAAACATTTTTCATTACCGGTTATTGCAAAGGAATTCAGCCGTATTGTAGTATACTTTCCCGGCTCTACCATTGGAAATTCAACCCCTTTGCAGGCAAAATATTTTATGGAACGAATAGCAAAAATTACCCGCAACAGCGGCGCTCTGTTAATTGGCGTCGACCTTAAAAAAGATAAAAAAATTCTGGAAGCTGCTTATAACGACTGCAAAGGCGTTACTGCAAAATTTAATTTAAACATCCTGGAAAGATTAAACCGCGATATAAATACCGATTTTGACATTAGTAAATTTGAACACCTTGCTTTTTATAATGAGCAAGAGGGAAGAGTAGAAATACATTTAAAAAGCTTGCAAAAGCAAAATGTTAAAATCGACGGCATAACGATGACTTTTGATAAGAGTGATGATATACTAACCGAATATTCATACAAGTACACTTTAAAAGAATTTGAAGATTTGGTTTGCGGTAATTTTATTGTGAAAAATGTTTGGCTTGATGAAAATAAATTGTTCAGCGTACAATTACTTGAGAAAAATTGGAATAAGAATTGTAAATGTTGAACCCCTGGAAACCGAACTTTCAACTTTTATTTTTCCCTTCATTGCTTTTACAATTCTTTGCGCTAGTGTTAAGCCAAGTCCAATTCCTTCGTAGTTTCTGCTAAATCCTTCGCTTGCCTGGCGGAACGGTTCAAAGATTGTTTGGAAATCATTAGGATTAATACCTATGCCCGTATCACGGATTTTTACGGCCGCCCATTCCCGGCCGTTATCGTAAACAGAATCCAGTATTACGGTAACCGAGCCTTTACGTGTAAACTTTATTGCATTGTCAATTAAGCAGTCTATTGCTTCTCTAAAAAGTTCCGGCTCAATAGATACATACAATTGTTTACGCAAAATTTCAAAATTAAATTCCAAAAATTTTTCTTTTACCGAAACAGAATACGGCTCGATTATACTTTCTAAAAATCCGGATAAATTTTCAATATTAAACTTTAATGCATTATCCATTACATCCAGCCGGGATAAATTTAATATGCCGTTTAGAGTATTTGTTAATCTTTTGCCGGAATCGTATATATCTTTAATCATTCCCGACAGCCGCGGCTCAGTAATTTCATTCATTAAAATTTGAGTAAAGCCTAAGATACCGCTTAAAGGTGTTCGGAACTCATGGCTAATGTTGGAAAGCAGTCCGGATTTAAATTTATTCGATTCCTCCGCCTTTTCTTTTGCGGTAAGTAATTTTATTTCCGCTTCTTTCTTATTGTTAATATCTTCATCAACTTCCAAAAAGTTGGATATTTCACCTTTCATGTTTAATAAAGGTGAGATAAAAGAAGATACCCAGAATATTTCACCGCTTTTCTTTTTATCTTTTATTTCCCCTTGCCATTTCATCCCGTTTATTAAAAGTTTTTTTATTTTTTCCCTTGCTGCTTTTCCAAGGTCCGTTGATTTAACTTTAAATGAATTTTTACCCAGAACCTCTTCGGAACTAAAGCCGGTCATTTCCGTAAATTGAGGATTAACATACTCAATATTGCCTTCAAGGTCTGTTATGGCAATTGATATAGGGCTTTGCTGCACCGCCCAATATAGTTTTAATTTTTCTTCTTCAACTTTAATTCTTCTGCTAATTTGGTTTTGAAGTTCATTATTAATTCCGGAAAGTTCCCTTGTTCGTTCTTCAACTTTTAGTTCAAGTTCATAATGTGCCTTATGCAGGGCATCTTCCATCTCCTTCCTATCCGAGATGTCTATAAAGCTTTCTATGCTGTAAACTTCTTCGCCTAATTTAATATTTGTCCTTGTTAAAATAATAGGTATCAGCTTGCCGCTGCTTTTTTTAAGTAAGCCTTCCCGGCTAGTTATAAGCTTGCCGGGAGTATTATTAAAATCCGACAATATAAAATAGCAATTTCCGGAAGTACCGATAAGTTTTTCTTTTGAATAGCCTAGCATGTCGGCTGCGGTGCTGTTAACCTCCGCTATTTTATTGGAGGATTTTTCAACTATTATTATTCCAAGCCTAACCGCATCCAGCACTGCTTTTATTTCCCGCGTGCTTTGTACATAATCGTTAGTGCGAAGCGCAATCCTTTGTTCGGCGCTGTCTTTTATACTGCTTATTTCTTTTATTAAATTGCCGGAGTTAATAAGCTGAGCAAAATAGTTTGAAAATAATTTACAGCCGGATTCGATTTTAGAAGTTATGGTAAAATCTTTTTCCATAATGAGCAGACAAAGACCAATTATTCCTGTTTGAACAGGTAAAGTAACAATTAAATAATTGCGAGAATTATTTTCTGTAGAAATATTCTGCGACTCAAATATTCCGCCGTTATTTAAGGCACCGGCAATTTTACCATTACAAGCCAGCTCCCAAAATATTTTTTTTACTTCATGTTCTTCAATTCCGGCAGTAGAAGCTTTATAATAAAAATCATAATCCTCGTTTTCCAGCATAAAAAAAGAAGCTGATCTGCAACCTGGAATTTTTTTATAAATATCAAGCCCCGAATTTATAATTTCGAATTGGGATTTATCCTTTAAGGCTAATGCGCCGAAATCCGCTGCTGCAGCCAAAAAATTTTCTTCTTCAATATTTTTGCCGGATGGTTTCATTATTTATTTTCTTAATTGCTACCCTGCCAGCATAAGCCGGACTGTTTGAGTAAAATCTTCAATTATTTTATTTCTCATTAAGCTAAAGAACCCCTTTGGTATTTTAAGATTTTCCCAGGCGCTAAAAGAAGGTTTGGGTATTAAGTTGTCGCCGGGGTTTCCAAGCTCAAGCATTCTTGCGGTTATATCTCCAATATGAACGGCGGCTATCAGCTTATTAACTTCACCGTTAACAAATCCGTTATGATGGTGCCGTATTGTGTCCTGGATGTTTTTAGGCAGCTTCCATTTTTCCGCCAGCATCTGCCCCGCAAAAGTATGGTCTATGCCGAATACCTTAATTTCCGCAGCATTAATAAAACAGTTTTCCTCTTCAACAATTTCAATAACGTTTTTATAATCATCGTGGGCGAACTCTAAAAACACAAGTTTGCCGATATCGTGAATTATACCTGCCAAAAAATAATTTTCTATATTTCCATCGCCTGATGCGGTTCCAATAATTCTGGTAGCAATTCCAACCCCGATTGAATGTGCCCAAAAGTCAACCGGATTAAAATTTGAAATCAATTTGTCCTTAGAAAAAAAATTAATAACGGATAGTGCCGAGATAATATTTTTGACTTCATTAAAACCCAGAAATAAAATTGCCTGGGAGATAGTATCAATCCTTCGGCGGAAGCCGTAAAAAGGAGAGTTTACAACCTTTAATATTTTAAATGCGGATGCTTGATCCGTTGCAATCAGCCCGGCAAGTTTTTCTGAAGATATGGAGGGATTATCAACTGCTTCCGACAATGCGGAATATACGGTAGGCAAGGTTGGAAGGCTGCTTATTCCCGATATTATTTTTTCAATTGATGCCAAAGATTTTGCCCGTTATGTTAAAAATTCTTTTCAAGCAAATGCTGCAGCGCCATATTGTATAAGTCTTCTTCATTAAAATTTTTCGGCTTCCACGTTAATCTTTTTCCCAGTATATTAGCTGCTTCGTTAACAGTGTTCTGGTTATATTCAAAATTTTTAATTTCTATATTATCTTCCTTAACGTAAATTGTTGAAATACCCCAAATCTTAAAAATTCTTTTATGCTTGTTTTCCACAATTGCGCCGGCAGGCAAAAGTACCTGGCCGAATTTATTTTTTGCCGGCAGTGCAAGTTCCATTCCTTCTTTAATATCTTCCTGCAGAATTAGCACAGGCATAGACGATCCTCTTTTAATATAAAAATATTTTGAATTTGCAGATGTAAATTCCTCTGTAAAAAATAACTAATTACATAATCGAATGTTAAGAGAAAAAATTTAGATTGCAGCTTACCAAATTACCGGTAAAATTCGGATGTTTACCGATTTTTCATTTTATTAAAATCTGCTCAAGGCTAATTTTATACCGGTAATTGAAAACATTTTTGATATGGGTACAGTAATGACGGCGCTTATTTTTAAAACGAACATAAATTCTGTTGAGAATTTTAATCTTGTAAGGAACAACTTATATAGAACACCGAATATATTCGAATGTACAATTGATCTTGAAGATATTGATAAAGTTCTGCGGGTTATAGCGGAAGGTCTTACAATAAATGACGTAGAAAAAAAAGTACACAATTTAGGTTTCTTTTGCAAAGAATTGGAAGACTAGCTATTTTACAGTTCTACCTGATTAAATTTCCGTCTATTCCGTAAATTCTAAATTATTAATTTTATCATAACCCTTAAACTAAAACAATTATAAATGGAAAATAAGAACACTGATCTATCGTCATTAAGAATAAATAAATCGGATAGGAATCTTCCTGCCGGTTCCAGGAAAAAAATTGTTGCGGTGATTTTTACAATTATAATTCTGGTAATAATATACGTTGGCTATAATGTTTATAACACATTGTTAAATCCGCCGGTAGAAGTAAACCTGGTTACGGCCGCATATCAATCACCGGCAAATGCAAGTGCTATATTTACAGCAAGCGGTTACGTAGTTGCTCAAAGAAAAGCTGCGGTTGCATCAAAAGGAACGGGCAGGCTGGTGTATCTAGGAGTTGTAGAAGGTGACAAAGTAAAGAAAGGGGAAATAATAGCCCGCTTACAAGATAATGATGTAAAGGCACAACTGGCGGAAGCAAAAGCTAATCTGGAACTTCAGGAAGCAAGCAGGAAAAGTGTGGAAGATACGTACAGGCGGCAGGCAGCTTTGTTAAAAACCGGTTCAACTACCCAGGCAGAAGTAGACGCTGCACAGGCAAATTACAAAAAACTTCTTGCTTCGATAGACCTTGCCAGGGCCCAGGTACAGGCTGCAGAGGTAGCCGTGGAAAATACTCTAATTCGTGCACCGTTTGACGGAACTGTATTAACCAAGGATGCGGATGTCGGAGAAATTGTTGCTCCGCTGGCAGGAGGTATAAATTCCAGAGGTGCTGTGGTTACTATAGCAGATATGAGATCTCTTCAGGTAGAAGCGGACGTAGCCGAGTCCAATATTGAAAGAGTTACTCCCGACCAGGATTGTGAAATTACACTGGATGCCTATCCAAACCATGTTTACCCCGGGTACGTTGCTAAGATTGTACCTACCGCAGATCGTACCAAAGCGACTGTTATGGTTAAAATAGGCTTTAAGAAATACGATTCACGTGTACTGCCGGAAATGAGTGCTAAGGTTTTGTTTTTGTCCAAACAAGAAAATGCAGGAACAAAACAGCAGCGTGTACTTACCGTTCCTTCAACAGCAGTTAAAAATATAAGCGGCAGGAATTATGTTTTTATTGTTAAAAATAATAAAGCCGCAGAAGTCCAGGTAATTACGGGCAGGCAGTTCAATTCTTATGTAGAAATTAAATCAGGTTTGATCAGCGGTGATAAAGTAATTGAGAATGCTGCGGATAAAATTAAGGACGGCGTAATAGTAAAAGTGCAGCAGCCATAGGCTTGATGCCGGATAGAAAACCCGCTTTCCCGGCTTCGTTTCAGCTTCACAGGTTTGGCAAGAGGCATGTACCGGATAATTTTTAGAACTTTAAATCCTTTTGGCCGGAGTGATTTGTCAATTGAGATTCTAATAGATTTTTTATGAATTAACATCGGAGATAAAATGTCGGATATAATTCAAGTTCAAAATGTTTATAAATCGTATTGGCGTAATAGCCTGGAGACTTCCGTATTACATAACATTTCATTAAATGTACGGGAAGGGGAATTCCTTGCATTGATGGGGCCATCCGGATCTGGAAAAACAACGCTGCTTAATTTAATTTCAGGAATAGATAAGCCGACAAAGGGAAATATATTGATAGGCGGTGAAGATATTGCAAAACTAGGAGAGTCTTCTTTAGCCAAATGGCGGGCTAATAATGTAGGGTTTGTATTTCAGTTTTATAATCTAATTCCCGTATTAACCGCTTATGAAAATGTAGAACTGCCTTTACTGCTTACAAAACTTTCCAAAGCGGAAAGGAAGAACCATGTTGAGACTGCACTTAACATTGTCGGTTTATCCGATAGAATGGAACACTACCCCAAGCAGCTTTCCGGCGGGCAGGAGCAGCGGGTTGCAATTGCCAGAGCAATAGTTACCGACCCGGTTATACTTGTTGCCGATGAGCCTACAGGCGACCTGGACAAAAATTCTGCCGAGGAAATTTTAAACCTAATGGAAAGGCTTAACAAAGAGTTTAATAAAACTATAGTAATGGTTACACACGATCCTAATGCGGCTTCCAAAGCTCACGTTATAAGGCATCTTGAGAAAGGCGATTTATTTAAGGAGACGGAATGAAAATCTTAAAATTGATTTTTAAAAATACTCTGCGTCATAAGTTAAGAACTTTTTTAACGATTACAGGGATTGCAATTGCAGTAATTGCTTTCAGTCTTTTAAGAACAGTAGTAACGGCATGGTATTCCGCAGAGCAGGCATCATCGGCAAACAGGTTGATTGTTAGGCAGGCAGTATCTTTTATTTTTCCTTTACCCTTTTCTTACAGGGATAAAATTGCAGCTATACCGGGTGTAAAGGAAGTAACGTTTGCAAACTGGTTCGGCGGAATTTATATTGACCGGAGTAACTTTTTTGCCCGCCTTGGTGTTGACGCAAATACTTATTTTGATGTTTATAAAGAATATGTTTTGCCTGAAAAAGAACTTAAAGCTTTTAAGAAGCAGCGAAACTCATGCGTTTTAGGTTCTGCAATTGCAAAAAAATATCACCTTAAAATCGGCGATGTAATGACATTACAGGGGGATATATATCCCGGTACATGGGAATTTGTTGTAGCCGGAATTTACACTCCTAAATATAAATCTACGGATGCAACACAAATGCTTTTCCATTGGAGCTATATAGATGAAAGAATGAAGCAAGAAATGCCCGGAAGGGCAGGTGATGTAGGCTGGTACGTGGTTTATATAAATAATCCGTCGCAGGCTGCCGGCATTTCTGCTAAAATAGATTCGATGTTTAAGAATTCTCCTGCTGCAACAAAAACCGAATCCGAAAGTGCATTCCAGCAAGGATTTATTCAAGCCTCCAGTGCAATAATTACTTCAATGAATTTTATTTCGTTTATAATTATTGGAATTATAATGCTGGTTCTGGGCAACACAATGATAATGGCTGCCAGGGAAAGAACACGCGAGTATGCCGTACTTAAAACTTTAGGTTTTAACGGCAAACATTTATCCGGAATAATTATGGGTGAATCTCTTATAATTTCTGTAATAGGCGGAGGATTGGGACTGTTGTTTTCGTATCCTATAATTACGTTTTTCTCAAATGTAATACCCAAAGGAATGTTCCCGGTTTTCGTCTTGGAGCCGGTTACAATTATAATTGCAGTCAGCGCCGTTGTTTTTATAGGAGCAGCAGCGGCAATATTCCCGGTTCAGCGAACTTTAAGTACGAGGATTGTTGAAGGATTTAGGTTTGTCGGTTAGGCACATCGCGGCTCTTTACAAAGGGAATGGTAAAAATTTAACCGGCTTAAATAAATTGTCTTTTGATATTTGAAAATTGTTATTTGTTTAATGAGGTTTTGAAAATGAAAATTCCGCTTAAATATACATTACGAAATTTTAGGTCTAGAAAACTTACTACGTTTATTACCATAACCGGTATTTCGCTTGTCGTTTTCGTCTTTGCGGCCGTACTTATGATGGCTTACGGAATTCAAAAAACTTTGGGTTCTACCGGCAGTGCGGATAATGTAATGATATTCCGCAAGTCTGCTACAAGCGAAATAACTAGTATAATAGGACCGGACGTGCAAAACATTATAAGTACTTTGCCTTATATAGCCAAAACACCCGACGGCACGCCTGTAATTTCTTATGAGCCGGTAGTAGTAATTAACCTGGAAAAAATAGGCGGCGGATTAAGCAATATTACAGTTAGGGGAGTCTCCAAAACAATAAAAGAACTGCGGCCGCAAATGAAAATTATTCGCGGAAGAATGTTTAACTGGGGAATGCGCGAATTAATTGTTGGTGAAGCCGTTACTAAAAGATTTAAAGATGCGCAGATTGGAAGCTATATTAAATTTGCCGGAAGCAACTGGAAAATTGTCGGCGTGTATACCACCAACGGCAGCGGTTTCGATTCCGAAATGTGGGGCGATGCATTTCAACTGCTTAGTGCATTTAACCGCGGCACCACCGTTTCTACGGTTACACTTAAACTGGATAACCCGGCAGATTTCACCGGTTTTAAAAAAGCATTTGATTCTGATAAAAGGCTGCAGGAATTTGAACCGGAAATAGAACAAAAATATTTTGAAGATCAATCAGCGGTTATGGCTGCATTTATTAAAATACTCGGGTTGTTCATTACCATTATTTTCAGCTTTGGAGCTGTTATTGGTGCTATGATTACAATGTACGCTTCGGTTGCCAACAGAACCGGGGAGATTGGTACATTACGTTCTCTTGGATTTAGCAGGCGAAGTATTTTAAGTGCATTTCTTTTGGAATCTTTGGCTATTGCAATTTCCGGAGGAATCATAGGTTTGTTTATCGCTTCTTTTCTGCAGTTGTTTACAGTCTCTACATTAAATTACGGTTCGTTTGCGGAATTAACTTTTTCTTTTGCACTTTCTCCCTCTATAATTTTAGGCTCACTGGTATTCGCAGCATTTATGGGATTTATCGGCGGATTTCTGCCTTCTGTACGCGCAGCAAGGCTGAATATTGTAAATGCATTAAGAGCCAGTTGATTGTTTGGTCTTTATTATGATGAAAATTTTCTGGCGCTTCCAGGATTTGGGGCTTGAAGGTGCACAAGCAAAATTGTACGATAAGAATACACGCCAATTAAGAATTACGGAAATTAAAAAAGAAGCAAATGAAGCGACCGGTTATATATGGAATGGTGATTACGTACTAGAGATAGCTCCGGGATCCGGTTATCTTTCAATAGAACTTGCAAAGCTTGGAAATTTTAAAATCACCGGGTTGGATATAAGCAATTTAAGTCCATAATCAAGGCTGTACTGCCCGGCTTCAGCACTCTATACATTTCGTTTAGGATTTAAGAGGTTCCTTAAAATTCTTAAATGCTAGAACACAAAAAGGTATTAACTCTTTTTTTGCACGCACAATACAAAGGAACGGAGCCTATACAAAGAAAGAGTTTGAAACTTTTATCTCTCAAACTGAATTTTATGATTTTGCTATTAAAGACTCTACAATAGGATTCTCGATTTACCTGAAAAAATAACTATTTTCCACTTAAAGCTCTCCAAAGAATAGGCAGATATCGCTTAGATATTCCAATTTTTCTGCATTTTTTATTTGAAAATTTTATAAATTGGAATATCTTTATATATATTAAATTCCGGCATAAGGGAAAATTAAAGTTCTGAGGGAATTTCGAAAAAATTTCCTTCTATTTTCATTACAATTTATTTTAAGAAGTTTCAATATATTGAAACGCAAGAATTAGTATGCAAAAAACTCTTAAACAGTTAAAAAAAATACTTGTTGCAGTCTTAGGTTTTACAGTAATAGTTGTAGGAATTGTACTTATTGTAACACCCGGACCGGCAACTTTGGTAATACCTGCCGGCCTTGCAATTCTGGCATCCGAGTTTGTATGGGCTGAAAGGCTGCTGAACAAATTCAAAAGCAGGATAAGAAAGTTTAGCCAACGTAACAATGGCTAACCAAAGTATAAATTCAAAACTAATTTGTTTTTAATAAAATTTTATTAACACGGCCTTCATCCACATTCACAACTTCAATATAATATCCTGCAAATTCAAAGCTTTCATTTAAATTAGGCAGTTTGCCTAAATAGCTGACGACAAATTCACCAACTGTTTTAGCGTTCTGTTTTTCTTTGCCGTTTACTGCTATATTAAAAATTTTTATAAAACTGCAAAATGGCATTATACCGTCAACCAACCACGAATCGCCTGATTTCCTTGTAAATAATTGATTAACCGGGTCTTCATTAAACTGCAATAACTGCAGAAAGATTTTTGTAATATCTTTTAAAGTAATAAATCCGGTTATGTTATTTTTTTCATCAACCACAAAAGCAGCGCCTGTATTTGATTTGTTAAAAATACCGTAAGCCTGTCTAATGACTGTATTTTCTTTAAAGTAAAAAGGCTCGTGTATTCCGTCAGCCAGGTCTATTTTATTATCTTTCAACGCACAAATAAGCAAATCTTTTACATGAATTATACCGACAATATTTTCCGGATCTTCGTTATACACCGGGTAAAAAGTGCGTTTGCTTTTTAAGATTTTTTGCAGCAAAGTATTACTGTCATCTTTTAAGTTTAGGGCAGTTAATTTAGAAACCGGCGTCATAATACTTACAATGCAATCGCTGTTAAAAGCGAAAATTTTTTTTAATATTTCTTCAATTTCTTGCTTATTCATCCGTCCCCCATTACCTTTTATAACTAAAGTTTTTACAATTTTCGCTTAAAAATAATTATTTATAAAAATGTTATTACTTACTTTTTGATAAACGGCGTAATATTAACCTTTTGCGGGAGTAATTATTAAACAGCGGTTCATAATTTAATAATCAAATTACAATTGTACAGCCGTAAATAAATTATTATTTTTGAATGTGTTATGCAGAAGGGGCATTATTTTAGCTTAATAATTATAGGAATATGATAAAACAGCTAATCATAAACCATTGGAAAGAAACCAGAAGATCAGTAATCTGGACAAAGAACCTGGCAGGAAGTATTTTAATCGGATTTTTATACCTGGTACTTGTGTTAAATTTATTATTGATCGGGCTTAGTTTTGGGCAAGTATTTGCTACGGCAGCTCCGGGGAAAAATCCGGTAACTATATTAAACGGCGGTTTACTTTATTATCTTTTATTCGATTTTATTCTCAGAATGATTTTTCAAAAGAACCAGGGCATTGCAATAAAACCGTACCTGTATTTACCTGTAAAAAGATCAACTCAAATAAATTATTTGCTTTCACTTTCTTTCTTAAGCATATTTAATTTTCTTCCTTTATTCTTTTTGGTTCCTTTTACTTTGGAATTGGTAATAAAGGCTTATTCCGTAGTAAGAGGTTTGGGCTGGCTGCTGTGTTTTATTTTGTTATTGCTTGTAAATTGTTTCTTAGTTGTTTACATCAAAAAGAGTTCGTTTAAGAATTCCAGAGCCGGAATAATTGCGTTTATTATTCTAGCTGCGGCGGTTGTCTCGGATATTTTTAACTTAATTTCAATCTCAAAATTTTCTACCGATCTCTTCAATATTTTTTTAGCTAATCCGGAATTTGTAATTATTCTTGCAGCTATATTATTTTTAGTTTATTCTGCTGCATACAGGCTTTTGCTTAATAATTTTTATTTGGAAAGTTTTCAAACGGAAAAAAAAGCACACTTCAAATCGTTCAAACTTTTTGATATACTGGAAAGTTACGGTGAAACGGGGACCTATATTTCACTTGAATTAAAATTGCTTCTACGTAATAAACGTTCCAGGAACCTGCTTTTATTTTCTGCGGCTATGCTTGCAATTGGGCTGGCCATTTATCCGTCTTATACTCTTAAATTGAAGCAGCATGGAATTCGCTTGTCTTCACTTGTTATGCTTATTTATATAGGTATAGCAATTACGGGAATGTTTTTAATTACTTACGGGCAGTACATTTTAAGCTGGGAAAGCAGCTACTTTGATGCAATAATTACAAAAAGAATTAATTTTTATTATTATCTTAATGCAAAATATAAATTAATGATTGTAATGGGATGCATATTCTTTTTGTTCGGCCTGCCTTACGGATTTTTTGGATTTGATATCGTTAAAATAAACTTTGCGGCTTTTTTATATAACCTCGGCGTAAACACTTTCGTATTAATGTTTCTGGCTACTTACAACAGGAAAAGGTTCGATCTTAATATGCGTATGATGAGCCAGCAGGGAAGAGGTGCAAGCCAGTACATTGCCGGTATTCCCACTATTTTAATTCCTACCGCAATCTTTTTGCCGTTTGCAATTCTTAAACACCCGGACATTGCTTTAATATTTTTAGGGGCATTGGGTGCAGCAGGTATTCTTTTTCAAAAACAATTGATGGGTATTATTGTAAGGCAATTTTACAAGCAGAAATATAAAATGGCTGCCGGATTTAGACAGTTGTATTAAAAATTTTTAATTAAACGGATTCCGAAATGATTGAAGTAAAAAATTTAACCAAAGTATACGGGCAGGCAACTGTTCTTAATATTCCCGAGCTTACCATACAAAAAGGAGAAAGCTTTGGCCTTGTGGGAAACAATGGTGCGGGAAAAACTACATTCTTCAGTTTAATACTGGATATTATCAAAGCTAACAGCGGGGAAGTAATATCTAACGGAACAAATGTTAAAGGAAGCGAACACTGGAAAAGTTATACCGGCTCTTACCTGGATGAAAATTTTTTAATTGATTTTCTAACGCCCGAGGAGTACTTTGATTTTATAGGCAGCTTATTTTCCTTAAAGAAAGAAGAAATACGGGAGAAGTTAAATTCTTATTCCGGTTTTTTTAACGGAGAAGTATTAGATAAGAAAAAATATATCAGGCAGTTATCAAAAGGTAACCAGAAAAAGATTGGTATTGTTGCCGCCTTAATGTTCGATCCCGAAATATTAATCCTTGATGAGCCTTTCCCTAATTTGGATCCTACTACCGTAATCCGCTTAAAAAACTCCCTGAAGGAATTAAATAAAAATAAGGGTGTTACTTTGCTTATCTCCAGCCACGATCTTAACCATGTAACGGAAGTCTGCGATAGGATAGTTATTCTTAAAGAAGGAAACATAGTGGAGGACTTAAAAACAAACGAAGATACTTTAAAAAAATTGGAAGAATATTTTTCTGTTTCTACAGATGAATAAAATTAAATTCCTTTACCGGTAAAAGCTTAGCCAAAAAGGTTTTGATTATTGAATTAAGTTATAGTAAATAGTTTACCTAAAAAAATCAAAATAAGATAATCAGGGAAGAAGGATCATGTCAAAGGCAAATCAAATATTAAAAGAAATTTTTGGGTATGATTCATTCAGGCCTTTACAGGAAGAAATAATTTCGAACATTTTAAGCAAAAAAGACACACTCGTTATTATGCCTACCGGAGGCGGCAAATCTATTTGCTACCAGATACCCGCATTAATTTTTACCGGGTTAACAATTGTAATTTCTCCTTTAATTTCTTTAATGAAAGACCAGGTAGAACAATTAAGACAGCTTGGTGTAAAAACCGCTCTGCTAAACTCGTCATTACCTCAACAAGAATACAACTTCAATTTTAATAATATAAAAAATAATAAAGTTAAGCTGCTTTACATTGCGCCCGAATCCTTACATAAAGATGAGATATACAACCTGTTAAAAAGCGTAAAGATTGATTGCGTAACTGTGGATGAAGCCCATTGTATTTCCGAATGGGGACATGATTTTAGGAAAGATTACAGGCTGCTCGGTAAATTCAGGGAAAACTTTCCGGAAGCAGTATGTACGGGACTTACCGCAACCGCAACTCCCCGGGTGCAGGATGATATTTGTAAAAACTTAAAAATGATAAACACCCAAAAGTTTATAGCAAGTTTTAACAGGGAAAATTTATTCCTTGAGGTAATTCCAAAAGTAGATCCTTTCCGGCAAACTGTTGATTTCTTAAAAGAACATCCGGATCAGTCGGGTATTATTTATTGCTTTTCCAGGAAGCAGGTTGATGAGCTTAGTGAGGATTTATCCGCATTGGGATTTTCAACAAAGCCATACCACGCCGGGTTAACCGATGAGGAAAGAAATATAAACCAGGACTTATTTATAAAAGACGAAGTTCAAATAATTGTGGCAACTATTGCATTTGGAATGGGCATTAATAAATCCAATGTTAGATTTGTACTGCACCACGACCTGCCTAAAAACCTGGAATCTTATTACCAGGAAATAGGGCGTTCAGGGAGAGACGGTTTAAGAGCCGACTGTCTCCTTCTATACAATTATTCGGATGTTAATAAGATAAATTATTTTATTGATCAAAAAGAAGATGAAGTTGAAAGAAATGCAGCCAAATTGCATTTGGATGCAATGGTTAAATATGCCGAATCCGATTTTTGCAGAAGGCAAAGTCTTATAAGTTACTTTGGAGAAAATTACAGTAAAAGCTATTGCGGTATGTGCGATAATTGTTTGACTGATGGAAAAGATAAAACCGATATTACAGTTCCGGCGCAGAAATTTTTATCTGCAGTAAAAAGAACGGGTGAATTTTTCGGAATGAATTATATAATTGATGTCCTGCTTGGAAGTTCTTCGGATAGAATTTTTTCCAACGGACATCAAAATTTATCTGTTTTCGGCATTGGTAAAGAATTTACAAAAAAGCAATGGCAGGCTTTAACCAGGCAGTTTACTAAAAAAGATCTTTTGGCAAGAGACCTTGAATACGGAAGTTTAAAGCTGCTTCCCAAAGCTTATAATGTTTTGTATAATAACGATAAAGTATTCGGAATTATTAAGGAAGAGAAAACAAATTTCCAAAGGCTTAAACTGGAAGAACAAAAGTATGATAAGCAGCTATTTGAACTGCTTAGAAAAAAGAGAAAAGACATTGCGGAAGAAAGGAATATTCCTCCCTACGTTATTTTTTCCGATACGACTTTAGTTCAAATGGCTGCAGTTTACCCTCAAAATGAAAATGATCTGTTGAAAATAAGTGGAATAGGAATTAATAAGCTGGAAAGTTACGGTGCTGTTTTTTTATCAATAATAAAAGGGTATTGTAAAAAGAATAATATTTCTGTCCCGGTTAATACCGGCTATCCTGCAAAAAGCAGGAGTAAAAAGTCAAAAACCGGTTCTACAGAACTGCGGCATACAGCGGTAAGTAAATCTTTTAATAAAGGTTCTTCTTTAGAAGAATTATGCAAAGTATACAATGTTAAACTACAGACTATAATTACACATATCGAAAGATATGCTAGGGAAGGAAACAAAATCCGGATTGAAGGATTGAAGGAAAGGTTAACTATTACCCAGCCGCTTCAACAAAAAGTTTTAAACGCTTTTAAAGAGGAAGGCATAACAACATTATCGAATATTTTTGAAAAATTTAATAAGGAAATATCTTATGAAGATTTAAGAATTCTTAGAATTATATTTATTACAAGACAAAATGCCTAACGTCTCTAACCAATTTAATTTAATTTTCAGCTTTTATCAATATGACGAAAGATTAGTAATATAGTCTCGTAAAGGGAGACCGTTACAGGGAAGCTGTGACACTTGTAAGCCTCTGGCTTAGAGGGATTCACCCCTCTTAATGAACCGAACTGCCATAACAAACACTTCACTCAAAAAAAGTTTCTCAAAGAAATATTAGTCGGTTTTTATATATGGAAACACGTTTACGGGTGAGACAAATCTCCCTGTCCCGATTAAAATCGGGACGGTCCCTCTTTACTAAAGAGGGACTTTAAATTTACACTTTTATAATAATTTAATTCTCTACTTCTTCCAGGACCGGTAATTCAATTTTAGTAAACTCCATTTCTTTAACTTTTACCCGTTCCTTTTTAACATTCTTGCCGTTATTTTTCTTCCCGGGATTATTTTTATCTTTATAATTTTTATATGAGTAAATTTTATTCTGGTAGTTGCGTAAAATTATTTTGTCTTCATCATGATGAAGAACATAATTAGGAAGCAAAGGAATCTTACCGCCGCCGCCGGGTGCATCAATAACAAAATGAGGTATGGCAAGGCCGCTTGTATGCCCGCGCAGGTTTTCAATTATATTCAAACCGGTTTCTATAGACGTACGGAAGTGGTTTGCTCCTTTGGTCTCATCTGCCATGTACATATAATAAGGACGCACCCTTATCTTTAAAAGCTTCTGCATTAATTCTTTGACAACTGCCGGATCATCGTTCACATCTTTCATTAGAACCATCTGGTTGCCTACGGGAATACCGGCATTAGCAAGCATTTCACATGCTTTGGAACTTTCCGGTGTAATTTCCCACGGATGATTAAAGTGAGTGTTAAGGTAAATCGGATGATATTTCTTTAGCATATCGCAAAGTTTAGGAGTAATACGCTGCGGTAAAACGCAGGGCATTTTAGAGCCAAGCCTTATAATTTCAATATGCGGAATTGATCTTAAGCGCTGAAGAATTTTTTCAAGCATTATATCTGTAAGCATTAAAGGATCGCCGCCGGACATTATAACGTCGCGAATCTCCGTATGCTCTTCCAGGTAATTAAATGCGCTTTCTAATCCTTTCATAGAAATTTTTTCGTAATCACCGACTTTTCTTTTCCTGGTACAAAAACGGCAGTATAAACCGCATTGGCTTGTAACAAGAAATAATGCTCTATCGGGATATCTGTGTGTAATATTAGGAACGGGGCTCATTGCATCTTCCATTAATGGGTCTTCTTCCGCATCCCAATCTTCAAGTTCGGCTTTATCCGGTACGCACTGCCGCCAAATGGGGTCGTGCGGGTAACGGATTAAGCTTAAGTAATAGGGGTTTATTCTTGCCTGGAAAAATTCGTCTAGGTCTTCCGCCGTCTTCCGATCTATCTTAAATTTTTCTACAAGCTCATCAACAGTGTGAACACTGTCCCTAATCATTTGCTGCCACAGTTCCATGACTTAGCCTCTGGTTTTTGTTATTATTTTAAATACTTCCCAAATACCATAAGATGATCGCCCACCGAATAGAAATCGTTTATTTGCGCCACAATGGTAAAGTTATTTCTTAAATAGAAATTCCGGGTTTTCAAATAACTTTCTTTGGAAGATGTTTCGGCTAAAAGCCATCTTCCGTTAATTCCTTTAACAAAATTTTCCGCATGCTCAAGCAGACTTTTCCCAACACCTTTTATTTCGGAATCCGGATCTGCAACTATCCAGTATAAATCGTAAACGGCATCTGTCAACGGCCGCTTGCCTGTACAATGGTATCCAACAACCTTTCCGCTATGTTCATAAACGAAAACATTATAATCCGTTTGTTGAGCATTTCCTGCTGCTATGTTAACCAGTTCCATAGCCACATCAACTTCTACTTTGGTAAAAGTCGGAATTTTTCGTAAAATTTTTTCAATTTCTTTTACGTCAGCTTGCTTTAATTTGCGTATCATTAAATTTTCTTGTTAATGCAAAATCCGCTAATTTACAAAGAAGATCCGTATGAGACATACCTGCGGCAGCGGCTGCCCTTGCAAAGCCCGAGTCAATTGAAATATCGGGATTAGGATTAACTTCAATAACATAAGGCTTTCCGATTTTGTTAAGCCGTATATCAACCCTTGCGTAGTCGCGGCAGTTCATTGCTTTAAAAGCCAGAAGTGCAGTTTCCTCAACTTTGCTTTTGATTTTTTTGTTTAGTTTAGCCGGGCAAACAGGTTTTGTATTATTATAATAAACTGTTTCTGCAATCCATTTGCCTTCATAAGTTACAATTTTGGGCAGTCCCTCCGGCAAACCGTCAAATTTAATTTCGGAAATAGGCAAAACGGAATTTCCCAGAACTGCGACGTTTAATTCTCTGCCGTCAATAAATTCTTCAATTAAAACATCCTGCATGTAATTTTCTTTTAAGAACATCAACTGTTTCCTGAGTCCTTTGAAATCATAAGCAACAGATAGTTCCGATACGCCTATGCTTGCATCTTCGTTTGCAGGCTTTAAGATTACGGGGAAAATTAACCGAAAGCGCTTTTCGTAAAACCTATCATTTAACTTTACGGTTTGAGAGTCAGGTGTATTAATACCATACGAACGCAGGATATTTTTAGTCCTTACTTTATTAAGGCAATTGCCCAGACAAGAAGGAATGTTACCCGTATAGTTAAAACCGAGTATTTGATATAATCCTGCAACACAATATTCATAAGAAGCAATGCCTTCAACGGATTCTACAAAATTAATAATTGCATCGGGGGAATAGCTGCTAACGGCTTTCATAAATTTTTCTATTTGTTTATCCACCGATAGTATTTCTACTTCGGAATATCTTTGAAGAAGATTCCTTTTTATTAAATCAATTTCTTTTATAAAACCTGTTTCGGAAAGATCGCTGGAAGTTACCCCTCCGGCAGCAGGCTTGCCGTTGTAAATGCTGAAGATGCTCGTAGGAGCATTGTAGCAAATTAAAATTTTTGCGTTAGTCTTCATAATAGCTTATGTCTTTTTGCAGCAACATAAAGAACTTTATTTATCATATCATTGTAATTCAATCCTACCGTACGTGCTGCTTTCGGAAAACACGAATTCTCTTCTGGGTTCGGAAGAATACCGGGAAGAGGATTAATTTCAATTATATTAGGAACGTTGTTTCCGTCCAGCCTTACATCTATCCTGCTCCAGTCTTTACACCTAAGAATACTGTATGCCTTCAATACCGTATTCTTGATTTTTGTTTCAAGGCTTTTGTTAACATGTGCAGGGCAAGAAAAAACATTCAGCGGGTTTTCTTTCGTATCTAAAATCCATTTGGCTTCATAAGAATAAATAGGAACAAAGTCATCGGGAAATTCATTATAATTTATTTCAACAATAGGAAGAACCTCCGCTTCATCTCCGTTTCCTATTACCGCAGCGGTAAATTCTCTTCCGGGAAGGAATTCTTCAACAAGAGCTGCCTGATTATATTCGAACAATATTCTTTCTGCTTCTTTTAAAAGTTCGTTTTTATCTTTTACAAAAGAAGATGAAAAAATACCTTTACTTGATCCTTCCGATACCGGTTTTACAATCAAAGGGAATTTTAGATTTACCTTTTGTGCCGTTTCAATACTATCTACAATTAAAAATTTGGAGTTCGGAATTTTATAATAAGATAATATTTCCTTTGTACGTGCTTTATCCAGACAAGTTGCAAGTGTTAAAGGATCCGATCCGGTGTAAGGTATTTGAAGCATATCCAGTATTGAAGGAATTTGCGCTTCGCGGCTGGTACCGTTGAACCCTTCGGCTATGTTAAAAACTATATCGGGATTAATTTCTTTCAGCTTTTCAAGTGCAGAATTATTCGCTTCCACAGGAATGCAGTTGTTATGGCATTCAATCGCATCTTTTACGGCGTTAATAGTCTCCCAGGTGTCCCACTCGGCATACGTATCCACACTTACTTCCGGCTGAACATTACTTAAGTTCGATTTTGGGGATAATTGTTCGTGGAAAGTTTGACTTTCTGGCTTGGCATTAAAAGTTAATGCAACGTTCAATCTAACATTGAACAAAGAAGATAAAATATTTTCTCCTTTATAAAATTTTT
>JBJKSH010000018.1:0-27806 GCA_046704255.1 Ignavibacteriaceae bacterium
ATAAACGATATTTTTGATATTGATATAGACAAAATTAACAAACCGGAAAGACCGCTGCCTTCGGGCGGATTGAGCAGAAACTCTGCCGTTATTTTGTACTTAATAACATTTACTGCGGCAGTTTTACTTTCCGGATTGATTAATTTTGATTGTCTTATAATAACAGCGTCAGCATCCGTATTTCTGTTTTTCTATTCTTATAAATTAAAAGGGGTTGTTCTGGCTGGTAATGCAACGGTAGCTTTACTAACCGGTTTGGCTTTTATATACGGCGGGGCGGCTGTTAATAATATTAAAGACTCTTTTATACCTGCAATTTTTGCCTTCCTAATTAATTTAATAAGAGAGCTGGTAAAAGATATGGAAGATATAAAAGGTGATCTGCAAAAAAACATAAGTACATTTCCGCACCGCTATGGGTTTGGTAAAACAAAAATAATAATTAATTTTATTTCGATAATTTTAATTCTTTTTACGTTTTATCCATTCATCTTTAAAATTTATGCAATTGAATATTTTGCAGTAGTTTTAGTACTTGTAAATCCGATTGTAATTTATTTTCTAAGGTCAATAAAGAAAGATGATTCCGGTACGAACCTGGGCAGACTAAGTTTTCTTTTAAAGCTGAATATGGTTTTAGGTTTAGCGGCAATTTATTTAGGCAAATGAAAAACTTCGATAATTCATATTTATCTGCTTCCGTAAAATATATTGCCGGAGTGGATGAAGCCGGCAGAGGCCCGCTGGCAGGCCCGGTTGTTAGTGCAGCGGTTATATTTTCGGAAGATACATTTATAGAAGGTGTTAATGATTCGAAAAAATTAACCGAAAAAAAAAGAGAAGAACTTTTCCCTCAGATACTCAGCAAATCACTTGCATATTCCGTTTCGGCAGTTTCGCATGGAATAATAGATAAAATAAATATCTTACAGGCTTCGCTTCTTTCAATGTCTATTTCCGTTATGCGCCTAAAAATTTGCCCCGATCTTGTTCTGGTAGACGGTAATAAATCTTTTCCGCTGCAAGTTCATCCGGATTGCCGGCATTTGAAGTGCAATACTAATATCGCTGTAATTCCTATTGTAAAAGGAGATTCAAAATCCTTCGCTATCGCATGTGCATCAATAATAGCAAAGGTAACACGAGATAGAATAATGAAGAGATTAAACGAATACTACCCGGATTATCTTTGGTATAAAAACAAAGGGTATCCAACCAAAGAGCATATAAATGCAATACTAAAAGCAGGTCCTTCGCCTTTACATAGAAAAACTTTTTTAAAAAGAATATTAGCAGAAGGTTGAGGTTACACAAAAGTAACTTGCTTGTACTAATAGTTATAAAAGGGAAAAACATGAAATATAAATCTAAGAAACCGGGAAAAGAAGGGGAAGATATTGCTGCGGATTTATTGGATTCAAAGGGCTACGAAATAATTACAAGAAATTACCGTTACCAGAAAGGTGAAATTGATATAATTGCAAAAGACCCGGAAACAGGCTACCTGGTTTTTGTTGAAGTAAAATCCAAGTACAATCTTGAATGCGGTCCTCCCGAATATTCTATGACAAGGAATAAAATGAAACAGGTTAAAAAAATTGCAGAGCTTTATTTGTATGAAAACGATATTCGTCAAACAGACTGCCGCTTTGACGTAGTAACGGTTTTGTTCAGATATAAGTTAAAGCCGGTTGTCAATCATTATATTAATGCATTTATGTAATATTTTAATCTTGTGCCGCATTAACTTTTTTTCAGGTAGTTTTTTTATTATTTTCGATATTACAAATCCTTTATTAGAAAATCGTTGAAATTGTTTTGATCTGTTTTCTATAATTTAAATCGGAATTGTATTTAGTAATAAAAATATAAAATAAAATTGGAAAATAATTCTCTCGAACAAAACACCCAATCGATTGCCGGTAAAAGACTAGGCGAGTTCTTCAGTACAATTGCCGGCCTTACATTATTCTCCGTTGAGTTTTTTAAAAATGTTTTTTTGCCCCCTTACGAGTTCGCTGAAATTAGAAAACACATGGATGAACTGGGAGTTAAAACTCTGCCTATTGTAAGCGTTACAGGTTTTATAATCGGGCTTGTACTTGCTATTCAAAGCCAGCCAGTAATGGCAAGGTTTGGTGCGGATGCTTTTTTACCTTCTATGGTAGCACTTTCCGTTGTAAGAGAACTCGGTCCGGTAATAACAGCTTTAATTTTTGCAGGCAGAGTCAGCTCAGGAATTGGTGCGGAATTAGGATCGATGCGTGTAACGGAGCAGATTGATGCAATGGAAGTTTCCGCAATAAATCCATTTAAATTTCTCGTTGTAACCCGCGTTCTGGCATGCACATTAATTTTACCCATGCTTACCGTTTACGTTATTTTTCTTGCAATAATAGGCGGGTATATGGCAATATTTCTTTCGCTGGGAATAAATTTCCAATTATATACCAATGCCGTTGTTCATTCACTTGAATTTTCGGACATAGTTCCGGGAGTTACTAAAACATTTTTCTTCGGATATATTGTGGGTATTGTGGGCGCATATAAAGGCTATAATACAGAGAACGGCACTGTTGGTGTTGGCAAGGCATCTACAAGTTCGGTGGTAATTTCCTCCTTAATTATTCTTGTAGCCGATATGATCCTTGGAAAAATAACCGTTGCACTTTGGGGCTGATTTTATGGCTGTAGTTGAGATTAAAAATTTAAGTAAAGCTTTCGACGGATTAAAAGTGCTTGATGATATTTCTCT
This sequence comes from Ignavibacteriaceae bacterium, assembly GCA_046704255.1. Taxonomy (GTDB): domain Bacteria; phylum Bacteroidota; class Ignavibacteria; order Ignavibacteriales; family Ignavibacteriaceae; genus FEN-1297. Next base: position 2,756 of record JBJKSH010000018.1, read on the forward strand.
TGATATTAATCAGGGAGAAAATGTTGTTGTTTTCGGAAGAAGCGGAACCGGGAAGAGCGTTTTGCTTAAATGTATTGTAAGACTGCTTGAACCGGATAGAGGTGAAATTTATATTAACGGCCGGGATGTTATTACTCTTTCTATAAAAAAACTAAATGAAGTGAGAAAAGATATCGGGTTTTTATTTCAAAGTGCTGCTTTGTATGATTCGATGAGTGTCAGGGAAAACCTTGAGTTCCCTATGATTAGGAATTTTAAATTTACGCCTGCCGAAAGAGAAAGAAAAATAAAATCCGTGCTGGAAAAAGTATCTCTTGAAAATTCAATTGATAAAATGCCCGCGGAACTTTCCGGCGGAATGAAAAAAAGGATTGGCCTTGCAAGAACAATAATTACGGAGCCTAAATTAATTTTATATGACGAGCCCACAACCGGGCTTGATCCTATTACTTCAAAAGAAATTAGCCAGCTTATTGTTGAGCTTCAAAAAGATTTAAATACTACTTCAATTATTGTTACGCATGATCTTATTTGTGCCAAAATTATTGCCACGCATGCAGTTGTTCTTAATGACGGGAAATTTATATTTGAAGGAAATTTGGAAACACTTACTTCTCAAGGAGATCCGTTCTTAAGAAACTTTTTTAGTAACGAAATAATTTCGGAGCTAACCGTCCTTCACCCCCGTCTAAACGACAGGGCCGGACAGGCTTCTCGGAAAGATAAAAACGGGAGTAATTGATAATGAAAAATACGTCCGCTATTAGGTTGGGACTTTTTGTGTTTATCGGTGTTGTGCTTATTATAATAACGGTTTTTTTAATCGGGCAGAAAAGCTCGCTGTTTAGCTCTACCTTTACTGTAAAAGCTTACTTTAAAGATGTGCAGGGATTAAGAAGCGGAACCACAGTAAGGCTTAGCGGTATTGATGTTGGCACCGTAGAGAATGTTGAGATTGTTAATGATACTACCGGCAGGGTTGAAGTTGATATGAATCTGCAAACGGATATAAAAAGATTCATTCGCACAAATACTAAAGCAACTATTGAAACAGAAGGCCTTGTCGGCAATAAAGTTGTAGTACTCAAGATAGGAACAAGCGCAGGAGAGCCTGTTAAAAACGGCGGATTTATTCAATCGGAAGAACCTCTTGGAATGTCTGCCATAATTGCTCAAACCGAAGGTATAATGAAATATACTAAAGATATGACAAGAGACCTGGCACAGATTGTTCACAGGGTAAATGAAGGGCAGGGTTCTTTCGGCAAGCTTTTAAATGATGAAGACTTATATAACAATGCTACAAATCTAACAAAGCAGGCAGACGAAAGCTTAAAGAATATTACGAATAAATTAAACCTTATTACCGGCTTATTTGATACACTCGGTATAGGTGTTAAAACCACGGTAGAAAAGGTCAACAGTATTGTAGGTAATGTTGATACGATGATTGCAAATGTAAATAAAGGTAAAGGAGTGCTAGGCGCCTTGCTTGTAAGCGGTAAGTACGATACAACAATTTCAAGCACTCTTGTAAACATTCAAAAAACAAGCCGCGATGCAAGACTCGCAGCCTCCAGGCTTGCTGAAAATATGGAAGCATTAAAACATAACTGGCTGTTCAAGAGTTATTTTGAGGATAGAGGCTATTGGGATAAAGCTAAATATGAAGATAAAATTGATACGCAAATGAAAGCACTGGATCAGAAAATTAAAATATTAAATGACAGGATCCAGACACTTAAGAAACTGCAAGGGGTGCAGAATTGAGTTATGAAAAAAGGAATAAATTGACGTTCGATTTATCAACCCTCAAAGAAAAGATTTAACATAATAGAGTTTTAGCCGCATTAACCAGATAAAATGCTGTAGTAACTTTAAGATTGTGCCTCATCTTTTTCCACACTATAATACCGCATTCTTTTGTATATTTATTTTTTATAATTTGAATTGATTAAAGTGTTGAATTATGCAGGAAGTTAAACAAATAATTAAAGAAAAGAAGATAGTAATTAAAGGAGCCAAAGAGCACAATTTAAAAAATTTAAATCTTGAATTGCCCAGAAATAAATTAATTGTTTTTACCGGCGTCAGCGGCAGCGGAAAATCATCACTTGTTTTCGATACAATTTATGCGGAAGGCCAGCGGCGTTATGTGGAAAGCTTATCTGCTTATGCCAGGCAGTTCCTGGAAAGAATGAACAAACCCGATGTTGAAATAATTCAGGGGATTAGCCCGGCAGTTGCTATTGAACAAAAAACCGGGGCAAGAAATTCACGCTCAACCGTTGGAACAACTACCGAGGTGTATGACTACTTAAGGCTGCTTTTTGCAAGGATAGGCAAAACAATTTGCTTTGAGTGCGGTAAGGAAGTTAAGAAAGCAACAACAGGCACCGTAACCGACTGGCTTGAAGAACAACCCGAGGGTACAAAGTTCTATCTGGCCTTTCCGCTTCACATGCATGAAGGGCATACCACAAAAGAAGAAATAGAACTTTTAAAGAAACGGGGTTTCTTTAGAATTTATTTTAAGGATTCTTTAATTGATTTAAGTGAAGAAGAAAAGATCCCCGGCAAGAAAGATAAAGTATCTGTTGTCGTAGACCGGTTTAAAATTCAAAAAGGAAATATTAGGGATAGGCTTTCCGATGCAGTGGAGGTTACATTTAAAGAAGGTGAAGACAGGCTTGTGCTTATAAATGCGGATACCGGTGAAGAAAAGGAGTTTAATAAATTTTATGAATGCTGCGGAATAAGATACGAAGAACCGGAACCGAGATTTTTTTCTTTTAATAATCCGTTCGGTGCCTGCCCGGTTTGCCAGGGGTTCAGCAAGGTTATAGGTATAGATATGAATTTGGTTGTACCGAATTTGAACTTAAGCATTGGCGAAGGTGCGATTGCGCCGTTCCGCTCTGCAAAATACAGCACACATCTAAGAGACCTTGTAAAGAATGCAAAGCAGTACGGCATTCCGCTTAACACACCGTTTAAAAATCTTACAAACGATCAGGTCTCGTTAATTAGAGGAGGATTTGCCGACTACATTGGTATTGATAACTTTTTTAAAAAGCTGGAGAGCAAAACTTATAAAATGCATATCAGGATTCTGCTTAGCAAATACCGCGGGTATACTTTATGTTCTGCCTGCAAGGGTTCTAGATTAAGACGTGAAGCTCTGCAGGTTAAAATAACCGGGTATTCAATTTACGATGTTGTAAAAATACCAATTGAGCAATCACTTGAATTTTTTACAAACCTTAAGCTTTCCGATTTTGATATGCTTGTAGGTGAGAGAGTTTTAAAAGAAATTATAAAAAGATTAACTTTTTTAAATGATGTTGGAATTGGCTACCTTACTTTGGACAGGTTAAGCAGTACACTTTCCGGCGGCGAAACACAAAGAATAAATCTTGCAACTTCACTCGGCTCTTCTCTGGTTGGAACTTTGTATGTTTTGGATGAACCAAGTATAGGTCTGCACCCGCGTGATAATTTACGGCTTATAAAAATATTAAAAAACCTGCGGGATATAGGTAACTCGGTCCTTGTTGTTGAGCATGATCCCGAAATGATTAAGCATGCGGATATCATTGTAGATATGGGCCCTAAGGCAGGTGTGAACGGCGGAGAAATAATTGCAATGGGTACATTAGATGATGTAATAAAAAATAAAAATTCCCTAACGGGAAAATATCTTTCCGGTAAAATGCAAATTCCAATACCGGAAGAGAGGAATATAAAGAATACAAAAAAGATAAGTATTATAGGTGCACAGGAGAATAACTTAAAAAATATTGATATTGAAATTCCGTTGAATAAATTTGTTGTTATAACCGGGGTAAGCGGTTCCGGAAAGAGCACACTCGTTCATGATATTTTGTACGGCGGCCTTGCAAAGCAACTGGGTAAGGTTCCGCCTAAAATCGGTAAGTATAAGGATATTAAAGGCTGCGAATATATTGATGATATTGAAATTGTCGATCAATCGCCCATTGGTAAAACTCCCAGATCAAATCCTATAAGTTATATTAAAGTTTACGAATTAATTAGAGAGCTTTTTGCTTCAACACACCAGGCAAGGGCACGCGGCTACAAGCCCGGTTTCTTTTCGTTTAACGTGCCCGGCGGACGCTGCGAAACTTGCCAGGGTGACGGCTTTATAAAAGTGGAAATGCAGTTCCTTGCCGATTTGTATCTTGAATGCGATGACTGTAACGGTACAAGGTTCAAAAAAGAGATTAGAGAAATTACATACAGGGGAAAAAATCTGATTGATGTTTTGGATATGACTGTTGATGAAGCGGTAGAGTTTTTTACCCGGCAAGGTCGGGATGGCTCGCCAAATGGAAATGACAAAATAGTAAAAGGAATAGAACTGCTTTCACTTGTGGGTTTAGGCTATTTAAAGCTGGGGCAGCCATCAAACACTTTATCCGGCGGTGAAGCTCAAAGAATAAAGCTGGCGGCACATCTAACTTCACAACGGGAAAGAAAGCACACTCTTTTTATATTTGATGAACCAACTACAGGCCTGCACTTTGACGACATATCGAAATTATTAAACTGCTTCCATCTTCTCCTGGAAAGAAACAATTCGGTTGTAATTATTGAACATAATCTGGAAATTATAAAATGTGCGGATTTTATAATAGATCTAGGGCCGGAAGCCGGAGAAAAGGGCGGCGAAATAATCGTTACCGGTACTCCCGAAGATGTTGCTGCGGAAAAGAATTCCTGGACGGGTAAATACTTAAAAGAATATTTCGATTGAGCATTTAATGATTATGTTATTGAAGAGTACTGTACAATCAAGTCTTTATTTTATTATAGAAGGGTAATAATAATTTGAGAAAAGATTAATGATTTAGTCTTTTTTATTTTATCTGCATAAAATTTAGTCCCGCTAACATTTCAACTTTAATTAATGTAAGATAAACCAAGTATTAAATATTCTAGCAAATTAGCGGATAAATATTTTTAACTACTAAAAGAAATTGAAACTAAAAAAAACAATAGTATTTCTCATTCCCATAATTATAATTATACTTGCTTTTATTATTCTTATCCCGGGAACAGGAAACAATAATAAAAAAGTGAATATGAATTATAAATCCGTAAGACGGGAATTATATGATAATTTATACCGCAACGGCGGAATAATAATATATGCAGTATCTAACCCGGTATACGCAAATAATTATTTAACTGCAGCCGAAAAAATCCAACAAAGGTTTAACTGGGCAAAGCTAAAGATAAAACCCGATACTTCAATTACCGGCATCGAATTAAAGTCGGATAACTTAATCATAATCGGTACAATTCACACGAATAAAATTTTAAGAAAGATAGATAAATATTTACCTGTAAAGTTTACAGGTAAAGAGTTCTTTTTTAACGGAAAGTCATTTAACCAAAAGGATGCGGTTGTTAATCTTTTTTATTTTAATCCCTTTAATAAAAATAAACTATGTTATATAATTTCCGGTAATAACAACCGGTATGTTTCCGGTGAGAATTATTTACGTTCAATAGGCGATGTTAGAATAATAGAAAACGGAAAATGTTCCGAGATGGGATTTTTTAAAACTAATTCAAACGGCAGATGGGTAATCGATAAAAACAGGGTATGGGATTTTTCCGGAGAGAAAAAGGTTTATAATAATTATAAAGATTTTAGATATATAGTTTATTCTAAAAAAATAAATCAAACATTAACACATAAAATAAATATTAAAAATGAAAAGCTGCTGGATAGCCTTAAAATATTTTTTAACGACAGAATAAATGTCCCCAAAATAAATTATTACATTTACAATAACTTTGAAGACAAAGGTTTAATATCCGGTAATACGGAGCTGTCAAATTATAACATTAAAGATACTTCCGTTAGTACCGTAATAAATAGCTGGATTAACGGCAACGATTTTTTTAAAACCGCAGAGCTAATCTTAAGGCTAAACTTAGGCAAGCCTAACCATAAATTTATTGAGACGGGGCTATCTTTATATTTCTCGGATCATTGGAGGAGAAAAGGATATAAGTTCTGGGCTGCACTTCTTTATAAGGCAGGTGATATTCCATCCTTGCAAAAAATGATGAATAACAAAAAACTTAATTATATATCTTCCTTAATTTCAGAGCCTCTTGCCGCTAGTTTTGTCTCATACTTAATTAAAAATTACGGGGAGAAAAATTTTATTAATAATTACATCAAGTGGAATCCTGATGAGAGTAAACTAATCAAACTAAATTCCGGCTGGAAAAAATATCTTGCCAAACTTTTAGAAACCTATAAGGATAGTATAAAAAGGTATGAAGCAAACTTCCCGGATGAGATACCGAAATTTCAGAAAGGTTTTTGTTTTGCCCATGAAGGCTACGATATATATAACGGTTATTTATCCCACGACGCGGTTCAATCAATTTTGAAAATAAAAAAGCTGGGTGCAAATTCATTTTCAATTACTCCATTTACTTCAATGCGTGATGCTCAAAAGCCCGTACCGCTTAGGTTCTGGGAGTTTGCCGGAGCGGAAAACGACGAGAGCTTAATCTTCTTATCTCACCTTGCAAAAAAATTAAATATGAATGTTATACTTAAACCTCAGATTTATTTGGGCAGGAACGGATGGCCGGGCGACATCAAAATGAATAATAAAAATGATTGGAATAAGTTTTTTCATTATTATTTTAATTGGATAGAGCATTATGCTATGCTGGCGGAAATGTACAGGATACCTTTATTATGTATTGGAAATGAGCTGGCAGGCGCAACTATAGGCCACGAAAAAGATTGGGTAAATATGATCGGGAAGATAAGAAAACTATATGACGGTAAATTAGTATACGGTGCAAACTGGAGCGGTGAATTTGAGCAGGTTACATTTTGGAAGTATATGGATTATATTGGGATAAGCGAATATTTCCCCCTTAGTGAAAAAAATGATCCGACAAATGAACAGCTTTATAATGGTGCGAAAGAGGCAATGAAAAAAATTTATTCGGTGGAAAAGAAATACAACAAACCTGTTATTTTTACTGAGGTAGGATTTAGAAGTACGGGCGAGCCATGGAAAACCGCTGTGGAAAAAGGAACAAGGAACAAAGTAAATCTTCAAAATCAAAAAAGATGTTATGAAGAATTGTTTAAAGCCGCATTCGGAAGAAAATGGCTTGCAGGAATGTACTGGTGGAAATGGCCGAGCTATCTATCTTACGGGGGCAGCCCAGAAAATACTCATTATACACCCAACAACAAACCGGCAGAGGGTATAGTTAAGAAATGGTATACTAAAAGTTGGAAGTAATTCTTACTGAATATTAAAAATATTATAAGGTACAGCGTTTAATCTATAGGTCATGCAATCTTGAATATTTGATATGAAGAAAATGAAAATTGAGAGTTGAACATTGAATATTGAAAATTATAAGTGCTCAACGAATTACGTTTTATAATTCCGGTTTTTCAGGGTTGCTGGTATAAAATCCCAATTTCCATATACCCTATTCCCAAATACCCTATTCCCATTTGGAAATTTCAAAAATATTTGGTTATATTCTCTTATTGATTATTAAACGGGGTTCACATATTATCGATAAATTTATATTATAATATCCTTTTCTCATCCCGACTAAAATTTTAACCATTATTTTGTTAGGATCTGTTTATGAAAACAATATTTTATTCTAATCGGTTTAAATATATCATACTTGCTGTCATTCTTTTTGCACAAGGCTGTTTATTCCCTCAAAATATAACACCGGAAGAATTTGCTGCCAGGCGGGGTCATTTATTAAATATAATCGGTTCGAATAATGCTGCCGTATTAAAAGCCGCTAGTTCAAAAATTTTTTCTTTAGATGTTGATTACAGATACCGTCAGGAAAGTAATTTGTATTACCTAACCGGTAGAAAAACACCCGATATAATTCTGCTGCTAATTCCCGGTGGAATGAATATCGATGGAAAAGCAGTTAAGGTTTTATTATTTGAATCTTCAATATCCCGTGACTCAATTATAAACTCTACTTCAAATGTTACGGAAGCATATCTTAAGAATTACAAATTCGATAAGATATTTAATTTGTTGTTAAAAAATATTGATACACTTTTTGTTTCATCATCAGGTTTGGACTTTGTAAACGATTGGTTAAATAACAAGCCAATATTTATCGAAAGAGATGCGTATAAAAAATTACAGCAGAAATTTCCGTCATTAAAAGTTAAATATCTATCGCCTCTAATAAGCAGAATGCGAGAGATTAAATCGAATGATGAAATTGAAATAATTAAACATGCTATTAACATAACAGGCAGCGGCATTAAGTATGCTATGAAAATTTGTAAACCGGGCAAATGGGAATATGAATTGCGTGCGGCAATCGAATATGAAATGCTGCGAAGCAGCTGCGATTACCCGGCCTTTCCGTCTATAATCGGCAGCGGGCCTAATTCCTTAAAAATTCATTACGATGATGATAATATGCAGATGAAGAATAATAAGCTAGTTGTAATGGATGTTGGTGCCGAATTTGAAGGATATGCTGCCGATATTACAAGGACGATTCCTGTTTCTGGTAAGTTTACTGAGGGGCAGAAAGAAATTTATAATCTTGTGTTAAAAGCTCAGAAGGAAGTTATTAAAATTATAAGACCCGGATTAAAGTTTATTGATTTAGATAATAAAGCAATTGAAGTTTTTAAAGCTAAAGGTTTGGATAAATATTTAACTCACGGAGTTTCGCATGGTTTGGGGCTCGATACTCACGATGTAACTTCGGACAGAGTCTTAAAAGCCGGAATGGTTATTACCGTGGAGCCGGGGCTTTACATTCCGGATAATACACCCGGCTTAGACTTGAAATATTGCGGCTTTGGAATAAGGATTGAAGATGACGTATTGATTACCAATGACGGTTGTAAAGTACTTTCAAACAATATCCCCAAAAATATAGATGAGATAGAAAATATAATGAAAGATTAACAAGCTTAATTTTACTGCGGCATATCTTTACAAAAATTTAGTTGTGACATAAACCTTATCATAAGAATTGTATAATATTTATACTTCTTGTTCAATTCTATTTATAGGAGAAAAAACATGAAATTATTTTGTAAAGAAAATGCGGACAGCAGATTAAAAAGCAGATTACTTTACAGCAGAATTTTTAATTCCGGTTCATTGGGATTATTAACCGTTTCGATTTTAGTCTTTTTGTTAAGCTCATTTACTTTAAGCTTTGCATCAGCAAAAACTAAAAGTAATGATAAAGAAATCTTTCGTTCGACTTTAAAGAACGGATTAAGAGTAGTAATTGTAAGAGATCCCATTGCACCCGTGGTAACCACAGAGATAAATTATCTTGTAGGTTCAAATGAAGCGCCAAAAGGTTTTCCCGGCATGGCGCATGCCTTAGAGCATATGATGTTTAGAGGAAGCAAAGGGCTTTCCGTAGATCAGCTTGCAGATATAACCGCTGCTATGGGAGGAGATTTTAATGCCGATACCCGCCAAACCGTTACGCAGTATTTTTTTACGGTTCCCTCGGAGGATTTGGATGTGGCGCTGCACATCGGCGCAATAAGGATGAGAAATGTTTTGGCTACGGATTCATTGTGGAAAAATGAAAGGGGCGCAATTGAACAGGAAGTTGCAAACGACCTTTCCGATCCCGAATATGTATTTTATACCAAACTTCTTAAAGCACTTTTTAAAGGAACTCCGTATGCACATGATGCATTAGGTACAAGGCCTTCTTTCAATTTAACTACCGGAGCTATGTTAAAAAATTTCCATGAAACCTGGTATGCACCCAACAATGCAATTCTTGTCATTGCCGGAAATGTTGAGCCTCAAAAGGCAATGGCTGAAGTTAAAAAATTATTCGGAGATATTCCTGCAAAAAAAATTCCCGAAAGGCCGGCAATAAATCTTGGAATAGTTAAACCGGATACTTTGAATTTGAAAACAGATCTTCCTTACGGACTTGCAATAATTACATACAGAATGCCCGGAACAGATAACCCTGATTATGCAGCAGCGGAAATATTATCCGATGTCTTAAGCAATCAGCGAGGTGAATTATATTCCCAATTAGTGCCTACAGGTAAAGCTTTGTATGCGGGATTTCAGTATAACAGTTTGCCAAAAGCAGGTATTGGATTCGGGCTTGCGGTATTCCCAAAGGGCGGGGATGCAAATTCTCTTTTAGAAAACGTTCAGTCAATTCTTAAAAATTATGTAAAGAAAGGTTTTTCCAAAGATCTTGTTGAAGCGGAAAAACGGCATGAACTTGCCGATGCAGAGTTTCAAAAGAATTCTATCTCCGGTTTGGCATCGGTTTGGTCTGAAGCTCTTGCAGTTGACGGTAAAGAATCACCCCAGGTAGAATTAAATGACCTAGAAAAAGTTACGGTTCAGGATGTTAATAGAGTTGCTAAAAAATATCTTGATGACAACCATGCGATCTTTGCAATATTAACTCCGCAGTCATCCGGCAAGCCTATTTCCAGGAAAGGCTTTGGCGGTGCCGAATCCTTTGCACCCAAAAATCCGAAAGCTGTTAAGCTGCCTAATTGGGCGGATGCTGCTTTAGGCAGATTGAAAGTGCCTGCATCGGTTGTTAACCCAACCGTTACTACGTTACCTAATGGTATAAAATTAATTGTTCAGCCGGAAAAAGTTAGCAATACCATTAGTCTTTACGGAAGTATAAAAAACAATTCCGACCTTGAAACTCCCAAGGGAAAAGAAGGTGTGTCGGGTGTATTATCCCAGCTATTTAATTATGGTTCTAAAACACTTGACAGGATTGCATTTCAAAAAGCGCTTGATGATATAGGCGCAAATGAAGATGCCGGTACAAGTTTTTCTCTTCAAACTTTAACTAAAGACTTTGATAAAGGTGTTGAACTTTTAGCTGATAACGAATTAAACCCCAGGCTGCCTGCGCAGGCATTCAAAGTAATTCAAATGCAGACAGCCGCAACTGTTGCCGGCGAACTGAAAAGCCCGGATTATTTAACAGGCAGAGCTCTTACAAAAGCGCTTTATCCCAAAAATGATCCTACGCTTAGGCAGACTACACCGGAAACAGTTAAGTCGCTTTCACTTGAAGATGTTAAGAATTATTATGATAAAGTCTTCCGCCCGGATTTGACTACTATTGTTGTAATAGGAAATATAACTCCTGCTAATGCAAAGACCGTTATAGAAAAATATTTTAGTAAATGGAATGCGGAAGGCCCAAAACCTAAAACCGAACTTCCCGGAGTTCCGTTAAATAAAACTTCGGTTGCCGTTGTACCGGATGAAAGCCGAGTACAAGATAGAGTAATGCTTTCAGAAACATTGGGATTAACGCGTTCCAACCCGGATTATTATCCTTTGGAACTTGGCAACCATGTTTTAGGCGGTGCATTTTATGCTACTAGGTTATATAAAGATTTGCGGGAGAATTCCGGTTTGGTTTACTATGTATCTTCTTCATTTAGCATTGGAAAGACGCGTTCTACATACAGCGTTAGTTACGGCTGCGATCCTCCTAATGTTTCCAAAGCACACAAAATTGTTGAAAGAGATTTAATTCAAATGCAAACATCCCCGGTAACCCCGCATGAATTGGAACAGGCAAAGGCAATGCTGATGAGAGAAATTCCCTTGTCGGAATCCAGCCTAAGCAGTATTGCGCGGGGGTTGCTATCCAGATCGCTAAATGATTTACCGCTTGATGAGCCGACAATTGCAGCGCATAAATATTTAAAGATAAGTGCCGGTGAAATTCAGAAGGCGTTTAAAAAGTGGGTTCGTCCGAAAGATCTGGTTCAAGTTACGGAAGGTCCAAATCCAAAGTAATATTTCGTTTCTAACGGATAATTTTGAGGATGACCTAAAAGTAGTTAATGATGAATAATTATTAAACTACTTTTAGGTCACCCTCATTTTTTTTACTAAAGAAATATATAAGATAAAATATTTTATCTAAACATCGACCAGGAAGAAATAATTCAATTTGAAGGCATAAAGATAAAAGTTTTACCGGTAAAGAAAAGGCTTATTGGCTAGAAGAAAATTTTCCAATAATGTAAGGCCATGTATTAAAACTGCCAAAAAGCGAATATTAATTTGACTTATTACGGTTTTATTTATAAAAATTCATATTATAAAAAAAAAGTTTAAAATTATTTATAATTAATTCGTAAAGTTCTTGATTCTATATTTATTGACAAATAAGTTTCAGATGTAAATTATAGAAATAATAAAGGAACCAATTTTAAAGGGATTTCCCATGAGTTTAAGTCAAATAGCAAGATCAATTAGTGCTTCTCCAACCTTAAAACTAAATGAAAAAGCTGCTATACTAAGAGATAAAGGCGAACCTGTAATTCATCTTGGAGGCGGCGAACCCAAGAGCAAAGTACCTATGGATGCAATTTTAGCTACTGCGGCACATTTGAATACCGGTGAAATTAGATATGCCCCTGCGGACGGCATTCCGGCTCTTAAAAAGGCAATTATAAGATATACCGAAGAATTTTATAACCGGCATGTTAGTCCTTTAAACGTAATTGCATCAGGTGGAGCTAAACAAGCTATTATGGTTGCACTGCAGGCAATATTAAACCCCCAGGAAGAAGTTGTATACCCCGCACCTTACTGGGTTAGCTACCCGGAAATGGCAAAGCTTTGCGGAGCCGTTGGTGTTGCGGCATTACCTGAAGACGGAAGCTTTTATCCTACCATTCAGGATATTGAGCAGCGGGTTGGATCTTATACCAAAGCTGTAATTATAAACAGCCCAAATAATCCAAGCGGCGCAATGTATTCCGAAGAATTTATTGCAGATGTGGTTGAGTTTTGTGAGAAGCGTGATATTTATTTAATTATGGACGATATATATCATCGTTTAATATTCGACGGCAGGAAACCGATAAATTGTTATAACTATGCAAAAGACCATTCTGAAAATTCCAAGCTTATAATTATTAACGGAGTTTCAAAACAATATGCTATGACAGGCTTTAGAATAGGGTGGGCAGTAGGTAATAAAAAAGTTATTGAGGCTATGGCTAATATACAGGGCCACCAAACTTCCGGCCCATCAATACTTCTGCAAAAGGCTGCAGTTGGTGCATTAAACGGAATCCAGTCAAGCGTAGAAAGCTTAAGAGTTACTTTGGAAAACAATAGAAATGTAATGATAGATCTTCTGAATTCGTTTGACGGTGTTAAAGTAACAAAACCGGACGGAACATTTTATTGCTTTGCAGACTTCAGTACTTATCAAAAAGATTCCAACAAACTTTCAGAATTTTTAATTGATAAAGTTATGGTATTAACAGTTCCGGGTAAGGAATTCGGAATGGAAGGATTTTTAAGAATAAGCTATTGCGGAACAATTAAAGATATAACCGAAGGTATAGAAAGAATTAAATGGGCACTCGATCCGAACTCGCCTAATGAATTATATATTGGCGATAGAAAATTAGTGAGGGATTGGTCATGAAATATTTGGAATTTAATACCCCGGCAAGTAAGGAAGAAAAAGAATTAGCATCCGATTACCGTATATCTAATCATGGTTTCAGTAATCTAGATCGTGTATATTGGAATCTTCCTGAATCCGCACTTTATGAAGAAGCAATATTCCGCAATGAAGGGCATATGTCCGCAGGCGGGCCATTCGTAGTTAAAACCGGCAAACATACTGCCCGGGCAGCAGCAGATAAATTTATTGTTAAGGAAGAATCTACCGATAGTAAAATTTGGTGGGGAGTAAACAATCGACCTTATAGTTTGGAAAAATTCAACTCGTTAATGTTGAGGCTGGAAGCCTACGCACAAGGCGAGGAATTTTTCGTCCAGGATTGTTATGTCGGTGCCGATCCCGATTATCGCATGCCTGTAAGAATAATTACTGAGAAAGCATGGCATAGTTTATTTGCTCGTAACATGTTTATAACAACTTCCAACCCGGACGAATTGAAAAATTTTATCCCGGATTTTACGGTAATAGCCGTTCCCGGTTTTAAGGTGGATCCTAAAATTGACGGTACACGAACCGAAACCGGAATAATATTAAATTTCGATTCTAGAATAGCTGTTATTGCAAATTCACTTTACGGCGGCGAAATTAAAAAATCCGTTTTTACGGTGTTAAACTTCCTTCTTACATTTAAAGATGTACTGCCGATGCACTGCTCTGCAAATGTAGGCAAAGACGGGGATGCAGCTTTGTTTTTCGGATTAAGCGGAACGGGTAAAACAACACTATCTGCAGATCCAAAAAGAAAATTAATTGGCGATGATGAGCATGGCTGGAGTTCGGAGGGTGTGTTTAATTTTGAAGGCGGATGCTATGCAAAAGTAATTAGGCTTTCGGAAGACCACGAGCCGGAAATTTATGCAACTACAAAAAGATTCGGTACTATTCTGGAAAATGTGGTTTATGATCCGGTCTCGAGAAACATTGATCTGAATGATGACACGCTAACTGAAAATACGCGGGCTTCGTACCCGCTTGAGTTTATTCCGAATATTGTTCCCGAAGGATATGTTCGTACCCATCCCAAAAATATAATATTTTTAACTTGCGATGCATCCGGTGTATTGCCGCCGATTGCAAGGTTAAATCCTGCGCAGGCACAATATCATTTTATAAGCGGCTATACATCTAAGATTGCAGGAACTGAAATAGGCTTAGGCATTGAACCTCAAATTACATTTAGCGCTTGCTTTGGTGCTCCTTTTATGGTTAGGCATCCCTTTGAGTATGCAACCATGCTTAAGGAAAGAATGCTTAAACACAATGCTCAGTGCTGGCTTGTTAATACCGGCTGGACGGGCGGCGGTTTTGGTGTTGGTAAAAGAATAAGCATTAGGCATACAAGAAATCTTTTAAATGCTGCACTTGAAGGTAAACTAAATAAAGTTGAATACAGGAAAGATAACTTGTTCGGCTTTGAAGTTCCTTTAACCTGCCCGGATGTTCCCGAAGATGTACTTGATCCATCAAGTTCTTGGGGAAGCAAAGATGATTACTGGAAAAAATATGATGCACTTGCTGCAAGATTCATTGAGAACTTCAAGCTTTATGCAAAAGGTTCTTCGGAAGATGTTATAAATGCAGGGCCCAAAAGGATCTCTCGAATAAAATAACTTCAAATTATTTATAGAAATTCTTTCTAGGGGAATTCTTCAATGAATGGCTTAAAAAGTTTATATTAACTTGCAAGCGGAAAGAGCTGTGCACAAAATAAGCAAAAAATTATAAACGTGTCATCAAAAAGATGTCACGTTTTTTTTATTATTTCCCGCTCTTCTTTAAGAATGACACATTTGTGTCATTGCTATTCTCTTGATGTTAGACTTAATTTTTATTGGTTTAGTTCACCGTTTTATTTTCAAAAAATAATTAGAAAATAACTGCGAAAGAAATCCATAAATTATGTCGGGAGGTAATATGAAGACGTTTGCACAGAAGTTTATCCTTTTATTTGTGATTATTTATTTTTGCGGGAACATTTTGCATGCACAGACTAAAAAAAGAATACCCGGTAAATCCAATGCCCTAATTTCCGATAAGGTTAAAACATACGGTAATTCAGCATTCCAGGTACCGCTCCATATAAATAATACTTTTTCTACAACCGTATATACCTTTGGCGATATATCTATATTTTCGTATTTCGACGATACCCACATTACTATCACCAACCAGTTCGGTTCAGTAGTCAGCGATACTACACTTGCTGCCGACAAAATTTATTCAACCAGACTTATCAGCGGAATTTACAAAGTACAGGGTAATAAAACTTATACTGTGCTGGTAGGGGATGCAATTTCAAATAATGTTAACGGTTATTTTGCCGTTGATGAAGCAGGTAGAGGTGCTTCGACAAGACTAAATACATGGATGATGAAAAGTTATCAAAGCGGCGATGATTTTATTGTTTTTGCCTATAATGATAACACAGGCTTTACCGTAAAAGACCTGGAAAGCGGAAATATTATATTTGCGGGAACCCTCAACAAAGGAAAACATTACTCGTTTAGAGAGGCAGGCAATATTCCTTTTAGCAAATCACTTCAGGTAACCGGTACACAGCCGGTTTCAGCATTATCCTATACCGATCAAGATTATTATGTCCCATCTGCAAACGGAACATTCAGCGGAACTCTTTTCTATGGCTATTCGGCTTACAACGGAAGTTGGGCAAACAGTATTACCGTTACATCTTATTCGGATAATAATAATGTGCAGGTAATAAATTCAAATACCGGTGCGGTTATTAGCTCGTTTACTCTTCAAAAAGGACAGGTTCATTCGGATAAAATAACCGAGCCTACTTTTTGGACGGTAACTTCAACTTACACAGTAACAGCGGCGAACATTCCTTATGTAAGTTTTGCCGGTTATTATTATTATATGGCCAGGTCTATTGATGAAACAGGAAAAGGCTTCGGTAAATTATTTTACGTTCCAACTATAGGAAGCAGGCTGGATGTGTTTTCGTTTGAAGCAAACAATAATGTGAAAATTACAAGATTGGGGCTATACAATGAGTTCCCTTACACTTCTCCAGAGGAATCTTCTGTTACTTTAAATGAAGGAGAAGATTTTAATACTTCTTCTACATACGGAAGTTATGTGTATAAAATTGAAGCGACCGGTAATGTTTCCGTTCTTCAAAGCAATGGCGGTGCCGGAGCTGATTTTATGTGCCTGGCTTATTCATTAGATTATCCCGATCTGGCAGTTTCAAATGCCGATATTGAATTCAGCAAAGCAGACAGTTTATTAAATGCAGGAGATAATATTAAGATAACAGTTACTGTTCATAATTACGGAAGTAAAACAGCTACGAATATTAATTGTGTTGCTTACGAAGGCGATCCGGATTTAGGAGGAAGCGCTCCTCCGGTTGGCAGCGGGAATATATTGAGTATCTCTCCAAACAGCACAGATCAGTTCAGTTTTAATTATACGATCCCTCCTAATCCTGAATATAGAATTATAGTAGTAAAAGTAGACCCAAACGGTGAGATAACTGAATCCAATAAATCTAATAACAAAGCACAAAAATCCTTAAAACCAAATAATGACTTAATGCCGCCGCTAGCTGTTTCCGTAACTGCACCGGCAAGCCTTGCATTAGTAAACGGCCAATTAAGCCCCAATCCGTTTAAGGTACGATATGATATTTTTAATACCGGAACAGTGGCCGCAGAAAATGTAAAAGCTGTACTTGAGCTTCAAAACGGTTTAAGTCTATCCAGCGGAACCTTAAAGGTTATTCTGGGACAAATACCAGGCAATGCTTCAAATTATGTAGAGTACACTATTTCTGCTAATCCTTCTGTGTCAGGATTTAATTTTTATAAACTAACCGTTACATGCGATAATGCGCCAACCAAAATTATAAACAGAGCAGTAAATGTTCCGGATGCTGTTCCTCCAAGCCGTCCTCAAAATTTAGAAGGAACCGTTACTGGAGGCAGTACCGTTAACTTAACATGGAAAGCAAACAGTGAGACAGATCTTAGCGGGTATTATTTATACTATAGTACCGACGGAATTAATTTTAATGCTACCGGTGCAAATGAAGGGAATTCTCCGATTTTGGTATTGAATTCAACTTCTTTGGTTATTACAGGATTACCGGTGACAAACCCCAACGGTACGCCTTACTGGTTTTTATTAAAAGCTTTTGATTCATCAAATAATTTAAGTGATGCAAGTAATGTTGTGAATCTTCAACTTACATCTCAAACTTCGGATGAAATTATTTTTTACGGAAATTCTGCATTCCTTTATTCTGTTTCCAACGGTACCGGATATGTTACAGGGCCTAATAGTTACAATGACATAGGCAAGTACCAAAGATTTGATTTCCCGGGTCAAAAGTTTCTTAAGGCTATTAGAATTTATTTCGGAACAAAAACAATTAACGGAAGTGCGGATGAATTTAAAGTAGTTGTAAGAGATGTAGCTGCAAACGGCGAGCCTTCATCGTTAAAATATTCCTTAGTTTCCAATACAAATGAAATTGACGTAACTGCGCCGGTAAGAAGTTACAATACTTATACAATTAATCCGCCGATACAGGTAAACAATACTTTTTTTGCCGGTGTCGAATGGGATTCAACAATAAACGATAGCTTTGCAATAATTAGTGATTCAACAAGTGAAGGCGAAAATGCCAAGAGAGCGTGGGAAAGATGGAGCGACGGAACATTTCACGACATGTCTTCTGCCTGGACCGATTTTGATGTTGATCTCTGGATTGCGGCTGTACTTTCTACTTCCACTAATACAGAGGAAGAAGCTGTACTGCCGGATAAATATTTATTATCTCAAAATTATCCTAATCCGTTTAATCCCAATACAAAAATAAAATATGAACTGCCGAACAGCGGATATGTTATACTAAAAGTTTATAACATACTTGGAAATGAAATTGCGACCCTTGTAAAAGGTGAAAGGCAAGCAGGCGTATATAACGTTAACTTTAATGCTAAAACTCTGGCAAGCGGAACGTATTTTTATAGGTTACAAATTTTCGATTCCAACAGCTTTTTAAAAGAAACATATTCCGAGACAAAAAAACTGTTATTATTGAAATAAAAAATTAAAAATATAAAGCTGCCGGAATTATCCGCTTATATAATTTATTACACTTCTCTGATTACTCTTTGGAAATGAGTGAAAGGAGGAGTGTGCTTTTATTAAGTTACCATGCCCCTATTCTCCTTTTTAGTGCTTTGTCAGAAGTCGGGATATACATATAAAATATAAAACCTGAAAAAAAAGCGTGCTGTAAATGAAAAGCACGCTTTTTTTATCGGGTTTAAAATATCTATTAAAGCATGGATTCCTTTAGTCTTCTTGATACAGAAATAAAAAATCCGAATACCATAATCAAAACCCCGGACCAGACAAAGTTTATAAATGGTTTAGTACTTGCCGATATAGATAAAACTTCTTTTGGTGTTGAAGCTTTTACAGTTTTATCGTTTATCTTGCTGAAAATTATCTTGGCATTTTTTGTAGACGGGTCAATTTTTACAAGCTGGATTTTTAGATTTGCATCTTTAAGCTCAACAGGCACAAAGTGAATGCTTCTGCCTATTTTTTTCATTAATGCTTTTACTTTGTAAGTCTTACTATTTTTAATAATTGTAAGATCCGCGCCAACTTGAAAATTGCCGCTGCCGCCTGCCATAGCGCTCATATCCGGTGCAATAAAATTAGTATAAGAAATACTTGCGCTGTCATAGCTGGTTTTTTGCCCAAGATTAAGGGAAACTGTTTGTCCCTGCGTTTTTTGGGAAGTACCGTCATCATAGCCTAAAGGTGAGATGTAAAAATCTTTAGTCAGCATATTTAAAATTGCCGGCTGCCTCATTAAGCCGTTGTTATAATTGCTTATGTACATAATTGGACTAACGGTAAATTCCTTGTTGCCCTTTTTCAAATCAATATCGAAGGCATATTTTGAATTATTATCTACAGGTCTGTAACCGGTAAAAATCATTCTATAACCGAAAGCATTTTGAGCTTGATCTTTTACTAGGTCTATATCTTTTTTACGAGTAAAGATTGAAGAACTAATAACACCTAAAAGAAATATTGCGATACCAACATGAGCAATATAAGCTCCAAGCATTCTTTTATTACCGCGGATTATTTTAACAATAATTTCCAGGTTAACAATTAATGCAAACAAAGTGGAAAGGATAAGGAGCATTACCATTATATCGCTTACTCCGCCTATCAAAACAATAAGTGATGTTGCAATTATTGTTGCCGAAACGGAGAACATTGATTTCCTTATAATATCCTGGCCCTTAG
Organism: Ignavibacteriaceae bacterium; assembly: GCA_046704255.1. Lineage (GTDB taxonomy): Bacteria > Bacteroidota > Ignavibacteria > Ignavibacteriales > Ignavibacteriaceae > FEN-1297. The sequence goes on from JBJKSH010000018.1 coordinate 22,616, forward strand.
TTGACTTCCATTTTAATAATAAGCTGCCGCCGTTTAACAGGCCGATTATTATTGCAATAGGAATATGAATTCTATTATAAAATGTCGCATCAACGGAGTGCCCGAAAATCGGCGCTGAAGTTCCTATAAGTATTACAGCAGCAGATGTACACAAAACTACTGCGGCGGTAAACAGGGATAATTCTCTGGAAAATATATTGGTGTCTGCTTTTTCAAATTGAGTTAAATATTTCCATCTGTAGGCTAAAGTACCTAAACCCAATAATAAAAAGGTACCGACAAAAATAATAAGGAATAAATAAACAATGGTTCCCGGATTAACAAAAGAATGAACAGAGGCATCCCCCAGAACGCCGCTGCGTGTTAAAAACGTACTATATATAACAAGTACATAGATCATAACGGCAAGGATTAAATTTGTCTTTGCGTATCTGCCTACATGGTCTCCCTTAGCCTGGCTTTTTCTTTGAACCAGCAGAGTATGAATGCCCGCAACACAAACCAGCCAGGGTATAAAGCTGGAATTTTCTACGGGGTCCCATGCCCAATAACCGCCCCAACCAAGCATTTCATAAGCCCAGTAACCACCCAGCATAATTCCAAGCCCAAGTATTCCGGCAGTAGCCAGCATCCAGGGAAAAGCTTGCCGCACCCAGTCTTTGTAATCGTTTTTCATCATTGCAGCCATACCAAAACTGAACGGGACAGTTGCCATGGAAAATCCGGTAAATAATATAGGCGGATGGATCTGCATCCAGAAATTTGTTAACTGCGGATTTAATCCCCGGCCGTCTATTATGAATTCTTTAAGAGGAATTCCGTTAGCTTTTAATGCCCCATATAACTGGGAACTCATTTTAACATATTCTTTACCGTTTGCGCCGTCGCTAAACAAAAAATTTTGTACAACAGGTGAATGAACAAGTGAAGCATTTATGTTTTTAATACTTAAAAAAATCGGCTTTGCCCAAATATATACAAAAGGGTTTTTAAATAAAGGAGAAACCATAACAAGAATAAATGTTGTAGCTAAAGCAAATACGGACATAACCCGCGGTTCAAGGTCTCCGCGTTTAGATGAATAATGCTGAAGTATTAGACCTATAATAGAAGTTAATAACAGCCAAAGCATAAAACTGCCTTCCTGGCCGGCCCAAAAAGTTGCAAGTAAAAAACCTTTAGGCAGGTGATTGCTGCTGTACTCATAAATATATTTGAACTCGTACTGGTGAGTAAGCATTAGGTACTCCAGCAAGGCTGCTGCTATAATAACAAGCATTGCCATAGCATGGTAAGCAAGCCTGGCATAATCAAGTGTGTTTTTATAACCCCTGTAGTTGAGGAAGTACATTGCCGACGCAATAAAACTGCATGCGAGAGCAACGGATAATATAATACTGCCGATCATTTTTATGTTCTCCTAACCTGGTTTTAATTTATCGTATCCTGTTATAATAACATCTAAACAATTAAATGACTTAATAAGCCCCAACAATTCGAAAAATTTTCGATTTGATTTTTTGAAATGCCGAAATTACAATTTTGTCTTTTTTACATCTTGTACGTTCGAGCCTTCGTATTTGCTCGGGCATTTTGTTAGAATGCTGCTGGCATGAAAATATCCGTCTTTATATTGGCCGGTTACCACAACACTTCTAGCCGACTCAAAATTGTTAGGCATCATGCCGTCATAAACTACTTTCATCTGGTTGCCGTTACTATCCGTCATATAAAATGTGAATGTCTGATCTGCCTTATCAATTACATATTTTTTAGCCTGAATCCAGCTTCCCGTAGCTCTTACGATTTTATGCTCGTTCATTACCTTTGCAAAATTGCTTTCGTATTTAATATTACTCTGGGTAAACAGGTAACCCATAAACCCAAGGAATACTACGATGATAAAGCCTCCGAAAATATATTTATTTCTCATCTTTGTCTCCATCTATTTCCTTCTCTACGTTTTTTATTCTTTTATCTAAATTATACAGATATAAAAAAATACCTGTCCATACAACTAATACCACAATTACAACTATGTAAATTGCATTGTGATTTAAGAATTGGTATAAGCTTTGCAAAATTTATTCCCTTATTGTTTGTTTATTAAATCTGTCTCTGTATATTATGGATTTATATCCTAATCGCCACATCCAGAAAAATAGTATTGTAAACCCGATTAAGGATAGGAAAAATATTAATTGCATGTTTGCATTCATTTTAAAATCTATTACCGGGCTGGAGCTTGCTACAATCTTACCGTTTTTTATTTCCTCAGCTCCCGGATGAAGGCCGAGCATTATACGCGGCATAATAAATACAAAAAACGGTACGGTAAGAAATGCAATAATAGAATATACAGCCGATAATGTAGCTTTCTTTTCTTCCGATTCAATTGAAGACCTTAGCGCAAACCAGGCACCGTAAATTAATAATAATGCAAAAATACTTGTTTGACGGGGATCCCAGCTCCAAAATGCACCCCAGGCAAACCTTGCCCAAATGGCCCCTGTAATGGTTGCTAATATAGTAAATATTATTCCCAGCTGGTTGGCTGCATAAGCCTTTACATCGTCTTCAAGTTTTTTATACCTTAAATATTTAATACTGTAAATTGTAGACATTAAAAATGCTACTACCGCCAACCATGCAGTTGGTACATGAAAGAAAATAATTTTTGCATTTTCTTTTAGCCCCGGGATTAAAGGGAATTGATACCAGGCATGCGGTACCGGAACAATAGGAAATGCGACACCTGCTATAGAAACAAATGCCAGCAAAATAAAGAGGAATATTTTCCAAACCATAAAAATTACCCACCGAATAAAAAAATTTGCCCACCAAAAGTTATAAAATTTACTAATCTTTCCATACAAAATCGAATAACATATAAGAACCTGTGAGCATCACTACATCATAACAAAAAACAATTGCAAGTTCAAATTTTGCATCACCAAAAGCCGCACCTTGATTTGCCAACAACGTTAATTGAACCGACGTTAAAATTAAAGGCAATAAAATAGGAAATGATAAAACGGGATACAAGGTACCTTTTGCCCCCGCCTTTGAAATTATTGCTGCTATAATAGTTGATGCAATTGCCAGGCCAATATTTCCCAGAATAAACGAAATTGCAAACAGGGAAAAGTTTCTTATAATAAAAGAACTAAAGAGTACGGAATATAAAAATGCAATTATAATATTCATGCAAAAAACCAGTATTAAATTGAAGAGCAGCTTTCCCGTAAATATTGTTGAAGGTGCTGCTATGAGTTGTAAAGTTAAACCGGTACCGCGCTCTTCTTCCGAAACAAATACTCTTGCAAGGCCCGACATTGCCGAAAAAAATATTACTACCCAAAATAATCCGCTGGTTAGGTTTTCGTTTATTTTCTCATTTCCGATGGAGAATAAAATAATGCTTATAGCCACAATAATAAACATGGCTAGCGAATTTATTGCGTACCTTGTCCTAAGTTCCGAATTGAAATCTTTTTTGTATAATGCGTATGCTTTTGCACTCATTTATTGTTTTCTCAGTTATAGGAATCTTACTATAACATTATATAAATTCTTAACATAGGAAAAATTAAAAATTTATTTATTAATTAAATAAAATGAATTATTGCGATTTAAAGATTGACTTTTAAGCCAACTAAATATCTTAATTAATTTAATAGATGCAATATTTATGCCGTTATTTTTGCCGGTTGTTTTTGTAGTCTTCCAGTTGAATAACTTCCCGGCATTGAGTAAGGTCGGTTTTTTCGTTAGAAGCAATAATTACAATTCCGGTTGTACTTTCATCGGCAATTATTTTATAAACAACTTCCTTACCCTTATCATCCAAGTTTGAAGTAGGTTCATCAAGAATAATTAACTTTGGGGAATGCATTAATGCAAATATAAACTTTAAGCGCTGTTTCATACCGGAGGAATATGTTTTTACAAAATCATCTTTCCTATCGAAAAGAAGAAATTCGTTAAACAGGTGTTCAATTTTTTCTTTATTAAAATCCACACCCCGTATTCTAGCAAAGTAATTCATATTTTCCCAGGCCGAAAATTCTTCGTACAATACCAGGTAAGGAGAAACAAAACCAATATAGTTGTGCAGCTTTTCAGAAAGAATTTCCTTATCGTTTTCTTTGTGAATTATTTTTCCCTTTGAAGGTGAAATAATTCCTGCTATTATTTTAACAAGTGTAGATTTACCGGAACCATTTGCACCGGCAATTCCGAAAACTCCGTCTGTTTCTAATTTAAAACTTAGGTCCTTAAATATTAATCTTCTTCCGAATGTTTTGTTCAATTCAAGAGCTTCAACAGTATAATTACTCATTAAAAATTCCCGATTTTCCTTTTATTAATTATTAAAGATTACTAACTTTCCTTTAGTTGTATTGTCCCCCGATTTTACCACATACAAATAAACACCCGAAGCAAGCTTGGAATTTTTATTGTCCATCCCGTTCCAGCGAACTACTTTTTGCCCGGAAATATAAACCACATGTTCACGTGCGGAAAATTCTAATTTCATGCTCGAAGAATAAATATTCAAATCTACATAACCAAACGCATCCGGCTTAGCAGGAATATAAATATAAGCATTTTTATTATAATTAAACGGGGAAGGGAAAGCATAGTCTATATTTTCCGCAACATATTGCCCTGTTTGTATTACTTGATTATTTAAGAACTCACCGGAAACCCAGAACGCCGGTTTATCGGTAGTAAATTTTTGATAATAATCCTCGGTTAATTTAACGGCACCGCTTTCATTATGACTAAGCAAACTATAACCGAAAGGTATTTCTGCTAAGGTGCTGTCAACCGCTTTTGCAGCATCGGAATTAGTTAATAACACAACAAGAGTATCCATATTAGATGAATTAACAAACCGGATAAAAGAATTAGATACGGGATGAGTATATAACCGGATCGATTTTGAAGGGGGAGAATAAGAAAGTGCGGCAACAGGTTTTACAACCGGGTAGTCTTTAGCGTTGGAAAAATACTTCCCGGGTATTGCCCTGTAATTTGTAAAGTAAGTCCATATACCGAATTTATTAAGAGCTTCTCCTAAAGAAGAATTATAATCCGCCAGGCTGTTGGCTATTGCTTGAAGAGCTCTCATCTTCGGCATAAGTTCCCATTGTTTTTTAATTATTCCGTAGCCGAAATTATCTTT
>JBJKSH010000019.1:0-4427 GCA_046704255.1 Ignavibacteriaceae bacterium
AAAGAAAATATCTTAAATTACCCAATGAGCTGCTAAGCGAGAGGCTCTGTCCGTTGGAATTTAAAGCTTTAAACATACCAACCTTGCTTCCGAGGTTTTCATTATTTGAAGTTAAATAGCTTCCGAAATAAGACGAATATTTAACATGAAAAATATTAGTAGGTATTCTGCTGTGAATATCGAAAACAATGGCAGACTGGCCGCCGTATTCTGCCGGAAATCCGCTTGTATATGTAGTAATGTTTTGAATAATTCCCGGGTCTATTATTTCATTTGTGCTGCCAAGAACTCCTGTGGGAATCGGCGCACCGTTAAGGTAATAAGATGTATTGCTGTAACCGTTATGCTGATCATTTACAACCATTTGCCCTATTGGCTGTCTTACCGCACCGACAACGTTTTCCAGGATAAAGTTTGCCATTCTGCCGGAAGGAGATGCATGATATGTTTCCGGCGAAATAATTTGATTGCCTGATTTAACATCAATATAATTAGAAACATTTATTTCCTTCGAGCCGTGTACAACAACCGCACCAAGCCGTATGTTTTTAGGAATCATTAAAACTTTGGTATGCAAATGATTTTTATCTATAACCACACTTAAAGAAAAGTCACTGTAGCCTAAACAATGTACCAGTAAATTATAATTACCCGGCTCAACATTTCTTATAACCGCCAAACCCTGCGGGGTGGTTATGGTTATTCTAACGGTTTTATCATTATGACGTAAGATTAAAGTTGCAAGCTCTATAGGCGAATTATTTGAAGAATCAACAACCGTAACTTGATAATCGACCGTACCGATTATTTTCGGTTCGTTCTTCTTATTTATTGATGCAAAGCTGTTTACTTCCAATCCGAAAAAAATAAAAAAAGTTATTATTTCCAGCTTCCGTAAACTGCTTTTTAAATTAAATATCGAAATCATTACAAAAATGCCTCCTTGATTTTACATAAAAGTTTATTAACCGGGAAAGGTCTAAGGTCCGCTGTTTATATAGTTTTTAAAGTTTAGCTAAATGTTTAAAGCTATGCAAATTGAAAAACTATTAATCGAATAAAACCTGCCGGAATATTTTGTAAACATTGATAGATATATAGTTAGCTGTTAATAGTAAATTAGAAACATACAAACCAATGCCCATAACTATTAACTAATAACCATTAAACAATAACTTATAATTTTGATCTACAGCTAATTTATGTTAATGATAATAGCAGACCCACCTCATTAGCTAACTACCAAACCTACCGGTTAAGTGGTTATTAAAAAATTTTATACCGATGGCGGCGGGGCCCTTAACGGATTGCCGTTATAATGAGGATTCGAAGGTGATCGAACTATTTCTTTGTAATTAAATTCTTGTCCGCTGCTTATTCCCAGAAAATCGAATGTTGTTTTAAAATTATAATCAAGTACCGAATGGGCGAATACTTGAATAATACATTCGTGGGTTAGGTCTACTTCTTTATCGAAAGGATTTGAACTTGTACTTGCGCTGCCGGTTTCAATCCTAAAATTTCCTTCCTGTATATCTATATGATGATAATGAAAAATTGAAAGTGCAACAAGGAAAAGCCACGCCAGCAGCATTATTACCGCATACTGCTTACGATATTTATGATAGTTAAACCTCATATTTATGATACAAATATCCGAAACCAATTATATCGACACAAGTTATAATATTGTTAAGATGACCTTGCGCATAAAATTAGGAAGCCAATATTCTTTTCAATTCATGCACATTTAATTCCGTGGAGATTCCTTTACAGTGCCAGTGCTTTTTACATCCGCTGTAATCAAGCAATACACATTGCGCCGGAACATCGTAGCGCTTCAATTCCCATCCGCCTTCTACAAGAGTAGTAACACATGCGGAGGCAAGAACGCCGCAGCTTGCCCTGCCGGGCTTCGGAGACCATAAAGAAAGATCGGAAGCATGAGGAATTATATAAACATCAAATCCTTTTCGTTTACCCATCTCCGTAAGCCTGTTAACACGGCACTTCGGAGTGCAGCCATCGCATACTAATCCTTCTTTTATTCTTTTGGCTTTGCATTCATCGTTATTATGCGTTCTCATGCAGCCGGGTAGCAGAACAGCTTTAGTCTCAGTATTTTTAAATTCATCTCTAAATGCCCGGTTCATTAATTCCGCACCTACCATATTTAAATGATATTCTAGCCGTGTACGTGTACAAGAAATACTATCTTCGCGCCACCTATATCGTTTGCCGGATGTTTGTAAAAAATTTTCAATGTTAAAAGTATACTTGCCGAGGACTTCAATTGTATGCTCTTTAAACCACAAAGTAAAATCATCTATAACTTTAAAAATTTTTAATAATTCTTCAGGACTTTTAGTTCCCCAGAAAGCGCGCCATCTTATAAATCTTAATGCCTGTTCTCTGAACTCACCGGTAGCTTCAAACCATTTACAGACATGGTCTATCTGTTCGAGTGTAGGCAAATCTCTTTTTGTATTTTGCTTTTTTTTAGGAAGAAGGAAAAGCGTAAGAAAAATTCCGCGTATAAAATCAATTAAAGGTTTAACACGCCGGTGCTTTTTCCGCCATTCTCCCATTTGCGCCATGATTATAAAAGGTGCATGCTTAACTGAAAGTGCTGTTTGAGAATATGAATTCCATAAAACACCAAAGCTGATTAACTCGAGTATATATTCTTCCGGTTTACGAATTTCTTCAAGATTATAAACTCTAAGGTAATCCATAAATTCTTCGGTTACCGGCGTAAGCGTAAGGGCGGAATGATGCAATACTTCGTTTGTAAATTCTCTTATCTCCGAATAATATTCCTGCGAATTTACCTTTGAAAGTTTTAGTGAATAGGTTACAGCCTCCATTTAATCTCCCGCTTTATAATTATTTTATTGTACGGTTCTATATTAAAAAAGAGAAATGAAATTTTAAAGTATTGAGCTGTTTTTTTAATAGAAAAAAAAGCCACCGTAAAAAATAAATATTAAAGATAAAAACCGGTAGCTACTACCTCCCCGCAGGCCGGTGCAGGTGGTATTATGTATTTAGAGATAGCTGCCGGTTTAATTTTCAGATAACAACAAAATATTTAATTTTGTGTAATTACGGCAGCGTTATTTTAACCGGTTTGTGTTAGGGTTGCACTATTGAAATCGGAACCTACTCCGTCTGCTCCGACAGTAATAGTTGCACTGTTAAAATTACCGCCGGACTGTGTAAATGCTGCTGTATTACCGGAACCCGATTGATTTGCAGTTGCAAACGATTCGATTACAGTTGAGAAACAGCAGCAGTATTGTTTTGTGCAAAGCTGAAACCGGCTAATAAAATTGCTGTAGATATAATTGCGAAAACTTTTTTCATCTTTTTTACCTCATAAAAATTATTGGGATTACCTCTTAACACTTCGTTCCTAACGGATTGAAGAAACATTTTATTTGAGTAATACGATAATAAAGAAATACAAATGCTGTGTTGAATATTCCACAAAATTTATTATCTTTCCGCAAACAAAGAGGGACTTTTCGTTATTTCAAATCTCTTTTAAGATTTAGATTAAATTGTATCAGGGATGCAGTTATATTGAGATCATTTTTAGAGAAATATTTTTCGTTTCAAATTTTTACCACCCTAATACGCTTATATCTCATTTAGAATTGTTATTCTGAATTAAGCAAAGCTCTTATACTTATAATTTGCTCACAACAATGTGACTTATGAAGCGAAGCTGTGTTTGGGAGTTGGTTGTTGATTGTTGGTGGATAACCTGCCGGGGCGAAGCTTTTTAATATTATGTTCATAGAGAGAAATTATTAGCGAAGCCCGGTTCATGCTTAATATAATTACGCCGTACCTGAGAGTGGGTCATTTGTCATTGGTTATTGTATGCCGGTAATTGAGTTATAAATAATTTTAAAGTTTTTGAATCTTGATAAAAAGAAAGAGGCGAATAATTTATTGTGCTGAAATTGTAATAAAAGCTGCCAGGTAGAAATTACTTAAAGTTGTATAAATAAATGTTAAGGAATTAATTTATTATGAAGGAAATTACTACTCAAGAATTGGTGAATTAAAAAGGAGTTGATTATGGATAACTACTGGCAAACAGTAATTGGCCGGCAGTTCGCCGCTGCAATCCAGATGATACGGTTGGCGATCAAAGCCTGCCCGGATGAACTGTGGGACGATCGCGCAGATTGTACACCGTTCTGGCACCTTGCTTACCACGCACTGTTTTATACCGACTTCTACCTATCCGAAAATGACAAGATATTCAAGCCAATGGAATACCACAGAGACAATGCACATTTCCTTCCGGGTGACTACAAAGAGTTCGGCGGGATTGTCATCACTCCCGAGAAAGCCTTTACAAAAGAGCAACTTCTAGACTATACAGATCATTGCTTGCTTAAATGCGAAGAGAC
>JBJKSH010000020.1:0-8181 GCA_046704255.1 Ignavibacteriaceae bacterium
AAATATCATTTATAGAATCAGTACAGGAAATTGCGCAGCGGTATGGAATTACCCTGGAAGTTGATGAACAGGAATCCGGAGAAAAGCAGAGTGAGCAGGAAATTTTGTACGAAATAAATACGGAAGCCGCACGTTATTTTTCGGATAATTTATTAAACAATCCCGAAGGTGATGTTGCAAGAAAATATTTTCAGGATAGAAAAGTTAAACTTCAAACAATGCGTGCCTTCGGCCTGGGATATTCGCTTAACGGATGGGAGAATTTTATATCCTTTGCCAAAGAAAAAAAAATTGATCTTGAAAGATCATTAACACTCGGGCTGATCGGGCAAACCAAAGATAACAGACTTTACGATAAATTCTCTGGCAGAATAATATTTCCTATTTTTTCTCCTAATGGAAGAGTTGTTGCCTTTGCCGGAAGAATTATGGAGAAGAGCGATAGTGCTGCGAAATATCTTAATTCTCCCGAATCATTAATTTATGTGAAAGGAAGAACGCTATATGGGCTTTCACACGCCAAAGATGAAATAAGAAGACTTGATAAAGCAATTCTAGTTGAAGGCTACATGGATTTGATTTCGCTGCATCAGAGCGGAATAAAAAATGTGGTAGCAGTTTCCGGCACTGCTTTAACAGAAGAACAGGTTCAATTAATTTCCCGTTATACTAAAAATGTTGTGCTTCTTTTTGATGCCGATACTGCAGGTATTAAAGCATCTATGAGAAGCATCGAACTTCTTCTAAGGAGAAATATAGAGATAAAAATTGCTTCATTGCCTTCGGGTGAAGACCCGGATTCTTTTGTAAATAATTTCGGCAAAGAAAAGTTTGAAGATATTATTAAGAAGGCTCAAAACTTTTTGGAATATCAGTCGGAATTTTATGAAAAGCAGGGAATGTTTGAAGACCCTACCCAAACAGCAGCAGCAATTAGAGAGCTTGTAAAACCCGTTGCAATAATTTCGGATGAATTAAAAAGGGCACTTCTTATTAAAACAGTTGCAAAAAAATTTAATCTGCGTGAAAAACTGTTGGAGGCCGAACTAGAAAAAGCGATTGAAATTGCAGGTAAACAGGTTACAAATGAAGAAAGAATAAGAGACAGGGAAGCTTCTAAAGTTCAAAATGAAGTTGTTGAAAAGGCAGCTAAAAAAACATCTCCGGTTTCCTACAATATAGAAAGAGAAATTATTAAACTTCTTTTTGAAGGCAGCGGTGAAGTAGTTGAATTCGTTTATGTGAATGTACCACTCGAAGAATTTGCGGTTGAAGCCCATAAAAAGCTGGCTGAAATTGTTTACCAATCTTTTAATAATAACGATAATATAATCGCCAGTTCGTTAATTGAAAAAATTGATGCTGCGGAACTTCAATCGTATGTACTTGAGTTGACTTTTGATAAATATGAGATTAGTAAAAGCTGGGAAGATTTGCACCCGGAAATACCTCGTGAAAAAGTGCTTCAAAAAATTGCCAGGGATACGGTTAAAAAGTTTAAAGTAGAGCAAATAAGCAGTAAAATTAAAAACAATGCTAAGCTTATTGCCGAGGCTCAGAATGAAGATGAAAAATTAAATTTGATGAAGATTAACCGCGAACTTGAAATGGATAAGCGAGTAGTAGCCGAAAAGTTTTCCGGAAATTAATATCATTGTAAAACTATTTATGCTTACTTTTTATTATTCCGGCCTTTAACTATTTTAAACTCGTTTTTCATTCAAATTAAGTAAAGAATTTTAATGTACCGTCAAGCAAAGACAGGAAAATTAATGATTGATATATTGCCGGATAAATGCGACTTCTGCGGATGCTGTGTGGGTGTTTGTCCGGAAGATGCCATTGAACTTAAGGAAGCGGAAATTTTTATAATCGATAAAAGATGTACGAACTGTGCCAAGTGCATCTGGAGCTGTCCGATTGAAGTTATCCGGTTTAATCGTGAGGGTGTGGCGGCAGAAGTTGGGTAGTATTAAGTAAAGAGTAGTCTATTCGCCATAAGATATTGTGCAAAATGGAAAAGAAATCGTTTGGCGTCCTTCGGTAACTCACAAAGTGATTGCTATGCAGAAAGCCCGTCGTTAGGCGTTGTTCGTTGAACATGGGTGAAGAACAAAAACGTAACCGAATACCGGTTTGGCTCCGACTAAGCCGGGCTATGGACTAAATGACACAAGGCTGTTGGTTCTGGATTCTTCATTCAAATGTTCTTAATTCTCTATTCATTAATGAAGAATAAAGAGTTATGACAAATTGAAAGTTGAGTGCAGGTAATAGGCAAATTGACACAGCGTAATCTAAGTGTTGTCGGATTTTTTTATGTGGTTGTAAATATATTTTGATTTAAATGAAATTCAATGAAAACTGAATATGATATAATTGTAGTTGGTGCCGGTCCTGCCGGATCAATGGCTGCCAGGTTTGCTGCCGAGCAGGGTGTTTCGGTTCTAATGCTGGAAAAGGATAGAGATGTCGGTTATCCTGTTCGCTGCGGCGAAGCTGTAAGCAGAGAGGGCATTGAAGATTTTATTGAACCGGATGAAAAATGGATTGCTTCTCATATAAATAAATTTTCTCTAAACTCACCGAACGGTAGTGAAGTTATAATTGAGTTCGGGGATGCGGGCTACGTTCTTGAAAGAAGAATTTTTGATTACGAACTTGCAAAGACTGCGGCAAACGCAGGTGCCGAAATCTTAACTCGTGCTTATGTAAACGGATTGATTTTAAAAGATGGAAATGTCTGCGGTGTTAAATACGAGTTCCGCGGCGAACAAAAAGAATTAAAAGCTAAAATTGTAATCGGAGCGGACGGAGTCGAATCAAGAGTAGGAAGATGGGCGGGATTGAAAACACATATTCATTTTAAAGATATGGAATGCTGCGCTCAGGTTACTGCATCAAATATAAATGTGGAACCGGATACTTTATATTTTTATTTTGGTAAAGATTATGCTCCAGGCGGATATTTTTGGGTATTTCCAAAAGGAAAAAATATTGCCAACATCGGACTTGGAGTTAGCGGGATGACGGGTAAAAGAAGATCCGCTTTATCTTTTTTGAATAATTTTATGGAACATAATTATCCGGCAGCACCTGTACTAACTTCGATTGCCGGCGGTGTACCGGGTGCAATTACTCTTGAGAAAATTTCCGCACCGGGGATAATGCTGGTTGGAGATGCGGCACGTCAGGTAAATCCTTTAAGCGGAGGCGGCATTGCCAGCGGAATGATAGGCGGCAGCATTGCAGGCAGAATTGCAGGGGAAGCCGTTAAAAAGAACAAGCTTGATCATATACTAATTTATGATAAAACCTGGCATGAACGATTAGGCAAAAGGCATGTAATATTTGATAGAATAAAAAACGGTATTTATAATTTTACGGATGAAAAGTTCAACAAGATTGCTAGTTCGTTCAATAAAGTACCTAAAGATAAAAGAACCCTTGGCCGGTTGTTTACTACTGCTTTGGTAAATCAGCCTTCGCTGCTTCTTGATGTTGCTAAGGTATTCATCATATAAATAAAATAGATGTAAAATGGCGCGGACAATAAAAAGCAAATCAAAAAAAATAGGACTTGAGCCGGGCACGCTTGTATATACCGGTGAGAAACCTTCCGGAGAAATAAAAATTGAGCTTATCAATTACAGCGAATCTATTATAACCGAAAAGGAAATAAAAAATGTTGGTGAAGGTTTTTCTTTCGTAAATCAAAATTCGATTACGTGGATAGACATAAGCGGATTAAATAACATTCAAATGATTGAACAAATCGGGAAGAAATTCAATTTTCATCCTCTTGTACTTGAAGATATTTTAAGTACAAACCAGCGCCCCAAAATAAATGACTACGAAGATTATGTTTTTATAGTTTTTAGAACTTTCGATTATGACGGAACGAAAAAAATAATAAACGGCAATCAGATCAGTTTAATCTTCGGTAAAAACTATTTAATATCGTTCCGGGAAGTAGACGGCAAATTATTCGAAGCCGTTGAAAGCAGGCTCCGGAACAACAAAGTAAGGATTAGAAAATCGGGAACAGATTACCTTGCTTATTCACTGATTGATACGGTTGTTGATAATTATTTTAATATCCTTGAAAAGATTGGTGAAGAAATTGAAGATGTCGAAGATAAATTAATCGGTAATCCTCAGCCTGAAAATCTTCATTCTATTCATAGGTTAAGAAGAGAAATGATATTGCTTAGAAAATCCGTTTGGCCGCTTAGAGAAGTTATTAATGTTATGGAACGTGGCGAAACAGCACTAATTAAAAAATCAACCGGAATTTTTCTCCGAGACCTTTATGAACATACCGTACAAATTATAGATACGATTGAATCTTACCGCGATATGGTTTCGGGAATGCTCGATACTTATCTTTCCAGCGTAAGCAACAGAATGAATGAAGTAATGAAAGTGCTAACAATCATTGCAACTATTTTTATACCTATTACTTTTGTAGCAGGTGTTTTCGGGATGAACTTTAAACACATGCCGGAGCTGGATTGGTACTGGGCTTACCCCATTGGATTTTGGGCGGTAATGATAATTATAACCGGGTTGATGATTTTCTATTTTAAAAGGAAAAATTGGTTTTGAGAATATTATGAAAGCTAAAACAGGAGTTCTAATTGTAAATTTGGGTACGCCCGACAGTCCCTCCGTGCCGGATGTAAGGAAATATCTTTTTGAATTTTTAAATGACCCGCGTGTAATTGACCTTCCGTGGCTTTTAAGGAAATTTCTTGTCAATATAATTATTGTTCCGTTCAGAGCTCCGAAGTCAGCAAAAATTTATCAGCAGCTATGGACAAAGGACGGGTCACCGTTAATAATATTCGGAAAAAGTGTTAAGGAAAAATTGCAGAATGCACTTGGCGAAGAATTTGAAGTTGAACTGGGAATGAGATATCAAAATCCAAGTATGGATATTATTCTAGAACAGATGCGGGAAAAACAATATGAAAAAATTATTGTAGTTCCGATGTTTCCTCAATATGCATCTGCGACTTCAGGTTCTGTTGCGGAAAAGATAATGAAGATAATAAATAGATGGTGGGTAATACCGGAAATAAAAATTGCAGGACAGTTTTTTGATAACGAAGATTTTATAAATGCATTTGTCGAAAGAGCAAAACAATATAAAATTGAAGAATATGATCATGTTCTATTCAGCTTTCACGGGCTGCCCGTAAGACAGGTAGATAAAGTTCACTTAAACGGAAAACACTGTTCAGATTATAACTGTGAAATCGAATTGGATGACAACAACAAATTATGTTATCGGGCTGCTTGCTATGCAACCACAAGACTTCTAACCAAAAAACTAAATATGCCAAAAGGGAAATACACAGTTTGTTTTCAATCCAGGTTAGATAAAAATTGGCTTGAACCTTTTACGGATAGGGTCATAATTCAAAAAGCAAAAGAAGGGGCAAAAAAGCTTCTTGTATTTAGTCCGGCATTTGTGGCTGATTGTTTGGAAACAATAGTTGAAATCGGAATCGAGTATCAAAAACTATTTGAAGAACACGGCGGAGTGAAAATACAGTTGGTAGAAAGTTTGAATGATCATCCCGCATGGATTGAAGCGCTTAAGAAAATGGTTTTGACCTTAAATAGATAGGATTTTTAATTCATGGAGTTTTACTTTTATTCTTACTCTTTATCTTAATCTTACTCTTAATCCATAGAGTCAATAAGGAGAAAGATTAAGAGCAAGAACAAGATTAAGAAATTTATAACATTGGTTTTCAATTAAAAAAATGAAAGAATCGGTTTTAATAATCGATGACGAAAACGAGCTGCGAAATCTTCTTATAAAACTGCTTAGGCTCGAAAGTTATATTACTTATGGTGCGGAAAACGGAGTAAGCGGTTTAGCAATTTTAAAGAAGGAAGATATTTCGATTGTAATAACGGACGTAAAATTGCCTGATACCAACGGGATTGATCTTATAAGTAAGGTGAAAGAAATAAATCCTTTGTGCGAAGTAATAGTTTTAACTGCATACGGCACAATTGAAGACGGAGTGCGTGCGATAAAAGAGGGAGCTTTTGATTATATTACAAAGGGTGATGAAGATAATAAAATTATCCCGCTTGTTCAGCGGGCTGCTGAAAAGGTCCAGTTGAAAAAAAGAATTGAGCTTCTTGAAAAAAGTGTTGGCGAGAGATTCGGTTTTAATTCAATTACGGGGAATTCGAATCTTATTAAAAATGCAAAGGAGATGGCAATTAAAGTTGCTATGACGGATACGCCGGTCCTGCTTCTCGGAGAAACAGGTACAGGCAAGGAACTATTTGCACAGGCAATTCATTATTCAAGCAGCAGAAAAGACAAACCTTTTGTTGCCGTAAACTGCAGTGCAATTGCCAAAGACCTGCTCGAATCGGAAATGTTCGGTTACAAAGCAGGCGCATTTACAGGTGCTTCAAAAAATAAAAAAGGACTATTTGAAGAAGCTAATTTAGGCACCATTTTTTTAGATGAAATAGCGGAATTAGATATTTCACTGCAGGCAAAATTTTTGAGAGTTTTGGAAAGCAACAATTTTATTAAAACCGGAGATACCAGGCCAACCCAGGTTGATGTTAGAATTATAGCCGCTACAAACAGAAATCCTGAAACAGAAATCAAAGAAGGAAGATTCCGTTCCGACCTGTTTTACAGAATTAGCGTAATGAAAATAGAGCTGCCTTCTTTAAAAGAAAGGTATGACGACATAGAAATTTTAACCGAATTTTTTGTAAATCGGTTAGGTAAAAAATTAAATAAAAATATTACAAAAATTTCTTCCGAATTTATTGAAAGCATAAAACGATATAGTTTTCCCGGCAATATTAGAGAACTCCGCAATGTAATTGAAAGGGCTATTATTTTATCCGAAGGCGGAATTCTTACAAAAGATACTCTTCCCAAAGAATTTTTTGATAAAGGTTCAACACTTCAAGAAAATTTTACCAAACTGGATGATGTTGAAAAAGATCATATTATTAGAATTCTTAACTCGGTAAACGGAAACAAAACAAAAGCTGCAGAGATACTCGGGATTGGATTGACGACACTTTACCGTAAGCTGCAGACCTACGGACTTGAATAATATTTTTTTTTCAGTTGATAACTTTGAAGTTTTTACAGCAGAAGATTGTAAATAATCAGTTATTTCACAGATAAATAAAAATTTAATTATCCCTCACTAAGAAATTATAATAACTGTCATAACCGTTTCGAAAAACAACCCTTCCGTTTTGAAAAGGTTTATCGCTTGCCTTTTCCATTCACAAATTGTTAAGAGATTAAATATACGACACTTAGCTGTTTGGCATTTTATTAGTCCTTCTAATGTAAAATTTATAAGGCTTTAAATGCTTTCCATGCTTTCCATAATAATGATTGCTCTTGGTGTATTAATATTTTATTTGATGTTCGCATCAATTCATTTTTTCGACAAGATATAATCTTTGACTTTAGCTTTAGGAGATAAAAATGATAATCTTATTAATAATTGGCGTGGTTGTGTTCGCATATCTCTTTTACGCACTAATTAATCCGGAAAAATTTTAAGGTAAGATAATGAGTACGCAAATTAACGGCGTTGTATTAATTATTCTGCTGATCTTTATCCTTGCCTACCCGTTAGGTAAATACATTAGCAAAGTATTTAAAGGTGAAAAAGTTTGGAGTGATTTTCTGTTGCCGGTTGAAAATTTTGTTTTCAGGGTTTGCGGGATAAACCCTGCCGAATCTATGGACTGGAAAGAAAATATGAAAGCATTGCTGCGGCTTAATCTTGTTTTCTTTTTATGGGCAATAATTATACTGATGATACAAGGTAGCATTTCGTTATGGAACCCGGTGAAAATTGGAAACATGGCAGCCGCACTTGCATATAATACTGCAACAAGTTTCGTGACAAATACCAATCTTCAACATTATTCAGGTGAAACAGGACTATCCTACTTTTCACAATTGTTAGTAGTCGGATTTCTTCAATTTGTCAGTGCGGCAACAGGAGTAGCGGCATTAGCATTATTATTTAAAGGAATAGTACAAAAGAAAGCAACCGACCTTGGTAATTTTTATAATTTATTTTTGAAAAGCTGTACAAGAATATTTCTTCCACTGGCTATTGTTGTTGCAGTAGTTCTTTTGCTGAACGGCACTCCGGC
>JBJKSH010000021.1:0-23896 GCA_046704255.1 Ignavibacteriaceae bacterium
GATTTTTTACCGCTTATTTCGACTTCAACATATACCGATGTTTCGAAGAAGATTGTCGTTAATACAAATTGGAAACTGTACCAGAATTTCCCCAATCCGTTTAATCCAAGCACAAGTATTCAGTATGCAGTAGGCAGTAGGCAAATCGTTACTTTAAAAATCTATGATATACTTGGCAGAGAAATAGCCATACTAGTTAATGAAGAAAAGCCTGCAGGCTCTTATGAGGTAACATGGAATGCAGCTAACTTGCCGAGCGGTGTGTACTTCTATCAGCTTAAGGCTGGTAACTATACAGCAACAAAAAAGCTTTTGCTGCTGAAGTAAAGAGTAACCTTCAAAGTTCCACGAACCTTCAAGGTTGCCCGACGTAGACAACTTAATTAACCCCGAAGGCTGCCGATAACTGCTGAAATAATAATTGAGAATGTTATATTTGAGCAGGTAATTTTAATTTACCCTCGAAGTAAAATTTAAATTATTTTTAAACTGAATATTAAATAATAAAACATCAGATTATTCACTCTTGATTAAATTAGGTATTATAGAATGGAGAGATAATAATTATGGAATACAGAAATCTCGGAGAATCGGATTTTAAAGTTTCGGCTATTACATACGGTGCATGGGCAATTGGCGGTTGGATGTGGGGCGGTGCCGACCGTAAAGATGCTGTCGATGCAATTAAAACTGCCTATGATTTAGGTGTAACTTCAATTGATACTGCTCCCGCTTATGGGCAGGGCTTAAGCGAAGAAATTGTTGGTGAGGCAATTAGAAATATTCCAAGGGATAAAGTTCAAATTTTAACCAAGTACGGATTAAGATGGGATTTAAAAAAAGGCTCTTTCTTTTTTGCATCAAAAGGCAACGACGGAAAAAATGTCGACATGTACAAATATGCCGGTAAAGAAAGTGTAATTGAAGATTGCGAAAATAGTTTAAAAAGACTCGGCACCGATTATATCGATTTGTTCCAAATACACTGGCAAGATGACACAACTCCCGTTGAAGAAACAATGGAAGCTGTTGCAAGACTTATAGAACAAGGAAAAGTTAGGCATGCAGGTGTATGTAACTATTCCGTTGATAATATGAAAGAAGCTGCAAAGTATATTAACTTAGTTTCCGATCAGGTTCCTTTTAGTATGATTAGAAGAAATAACGAAAAAGAACTTGTCCCCTACTGTATTGAAAATAAAAAATCTATTTTAGCTTATAGTCCCTTGCAAAAAGGTCTGCTTACGGGTAAAATTACAACCGATTATAAATTTAACGAAGGAGACCACCGCGCCGGTGATTCGTTCTTTAACAAAGAAACTATAATTAAAACGAACAAGTACCTGGATAAAGTAAAACCCCTTGCGGCAGATAAAAATGCAACCCTTGCCCAGCTTGTTATCAGGTGGACGATTGAACGTTCGGGGATTACCGTAGCACTCATAGGTGCACGTAACCGGCAGCAGGCGGAACAAAATGCAAAAGCTATTGAGGTGAAATTATCTTCCGATGAAATTGATTTTATTAACGAACAATTATTTAAGTTTTTTCCGTAATATCAACCTGTTATAATTAAGTTAATAATCTGCCGGCAGAATTCAAGATTATCCCGGCTGCTATTGCTACTGAAAAACTAAGAAGCGTTCCTATAAGAATGTATTCTGCTCTTTTTTGCTCGGAAGTGTTTTTTAATTCGCCGAACCGGAAAACAGATTTTGCCGCAAGCAGAAATCCGATTGCTTCAAATTGATTAAGAATAATAAATGTAAGTATCAATACTCTCTCTATCATTCCAATCCATTTCCCGGCATCTTTCAAGCTGTCGTTTGAAATTTTAATATAGTTATTCCACTTGGAAGTAAGCCTATTAATTAATACTGAAGCAGGATAGGTAACAATTATATAAGCAGTAAAAAACATCCAGAATCTTTCGCTGTTAAACAGAAAAGTTAAAAAATATTCCAGTCGGTATAAGCCATTAGTATATATAAGCCAGCATGCAAATAATATTAATATGTGTGCCGACTGATCTAAAATAAATACTGAGGGAACATCATTTTTCAAATATGATTTTCCAAGATCTATTAAATAATGAGAAATTGTAATTACAAGCACTGCCCATATAAAGGACAAATCCCAGGCAGCAAGAAATGAAAGTACAAATATTATTAAGGTATGCAGGTATAGATATTTTGAGTTAATTTTTCTTATACTTTTATCCTTTACCCAATCGTTCGGCTGAAGGATAAAGTCTGCAATAAAGTGTGCCGCTAAAAGCCTTAATATTAAATCCCACTTCATAATTTTGCAGCCACTAAATTTTCAAACCTCTCTATAAATAATTCAATACTGTTTAAATTAGCACTCATAATTCTTTTTCTTACGGCAGGCTGAGATATTTTAAGTTTCTTTGCTATAATCTGCTGTGTTTCATTTTTTAATAATTTGATATAGGCAGCTTCTGCTTGTTCCATAGTCCATTTTTTTATGATAGTATTTATAAAATAACATTCGACTTCCAGTTCATCGTTAACGTCCTTCCACGGAGTTTTTATTTTTAGGTTTTGCTTATTTCCGGTAATTTCATCCAAAAGCCTTCCGGAAAAATTAAATGCTTCTCCATCGGACTCAATAACTTTATTTGATTTAAACCCTATAGCGCCTATCCCTATGGCAATTCTAGCATCTAATTTATTTTCAACGGATTTTGTTTTTGTCCCCGTAAGTTCCAGACTTCTAAGCCTTGACCTAAGTAATATACTTATTAATAATGATTTCTCCGGTTCCTTAATTACCGACTGAAAGCTATCCCCTCTAAAAATTTCAAATTGTTTTTCTATTGCACCAGGCAATTGAAATGCAATATCCTTAAATGTTTTTTTAAGCGAGGATAATAATTTATTCCTGCTGCTCCCTACCGTGGTTGAGCCGATTATATCTCCTGTTATTACAGAATAATTTGTTGGTTTTTTTTTAGCTCTGGTTTTCAAATTTAGCTTATTAACTAATCTTATTTTTTACAATACTCAATATAACCATATAGGGTTATAATTGTCAAATATAACCCTATAGGGTTATAATTAAGAATTATAACCTTAAAGGGTTATAATGCATTAATATGGTAAAATGATGTTGCTTTTATTTGCTTCCCATTAACACCGGTTTTTTTATTAAACGGCATTTAATCGGATATAAATATTACTTAGTGGAAAAGTTTTTGCAGGGTAAGAAATTTTGCTACTTCAAACGAGACACCAAAAGTAAATTTGGATTTTTCTTTTTATGCTGCGAATTTTCTTCGTAC
This sequence comes from Ignavibacteriaceae bacterium, assembly GCA_046704255.1. GTDB lineage: Bacteria > Bacteroidota > Ignavibacteria > Ignavibacteriales > Ignavibacteriaceae > FEN-1297. The sequence goes on from JBJKSH010000021.1 coordinate 3,305, forward strand.
CGGCGAAATAATTTAAGGCTGCTTAACCATAATTTTGTAAGTTATAAATTTTACCTAATGCCTTTTTCCTTCAAATAATGTTATTTCGGTTATTTTATACTCTTTTTGAATTTATAAGTAAACTGGAAATATTCCGGCATTTTTTTTGATTATATATGGTAAAACTAAAAAAAATAAATACAACTGGAGGTTCATAAAATGAAAAACTTGATAAGGTTTTCTGCTTCTGCACTAATAATGGTGCTCCTCATTAATTTTAATCTTTCAGCTCAGGTTTTTAATAATACAAAAGTAAATTTAACCGGATATGTCTATACCGGAGGGAATAATGCTGCCGCAATTAAACCTATCGGAGGTGCAACGGTGTCATTATTTAATTTTACTATGCTCGGAGATACTTCAAAATATACGGATACCACCGATGCAAACGGAAGATTTGAAATAGATAGTTTAACACCCGGAACTTATACTCTTACTTGCTCTGCAGCAGGTTATTTAACTCTCACTTTAAGGCAATTTATGATATCAAAGGAAAGGGATTCTGTAAATTTATTTTTACACGATACTTCCGGGTTTAATAACGGGTATAAATACGGGTTTATAAAAGGAATGGTTACATATCAGGGATCAGGCAATCCGGTATATAACGCTAAACTGGAATTTAAAAGCCTTATGGAATTTGACAACGACCATAATTATTACGCAACAACCGATTCGATGGGATTGTATTCTGATTCCTTACCCGCCGGAAATTATTTGGTTATATGTAAAAACCCGGACAGCACTGGAATGCACCAAAACTGGGGAAATGGTTTTAATAATAATTTCAATTCTAAAATTGTAAAGATAATGGAAGGTGATACGGTTTCCGCTAATTTCCAAATATCTTTAATATTAAACGGATTTCACTCTGTTACATTTACAGGTATGGTTGAATCCTCTGCCAATACTCCAATAGCAAACGCAACCGTAAAAGTATGGACTGCGGCTAAGTCCGAATATCAAAGTGACGATGAAGAAGGAAGAGGTTTCGTTACAACTGCAAAGACGGATTCCAACGGTAACTATACAATCACTTTGGATAGTATTTCCCAAAGGCTAAGTACATTTGCCGTAGCTGCATTTAAGGAAGGATACAGAATGCAGTTTTACAATAACAAAGATGCATTTTATATGGCAGATCTGCTTATTGCAGTTAATGATACAACATTTTCAAATATAGATTTTCATTTAACTCCCTTTGAATCCGTACAGAGGTATTCTATAAGCGGCACTGTTACGGACTCTGCCGGCATGGGCATTAAAAATACTTTTATAATGGCTAAAGATTCGGCAACCGGTCATGTTCATTTCGGCGTTTCGGATTCTTCGGGAAATTATATGGTGAAGGGATTACCTGCCGGTTCATATTATGTAATGTTTTCTGCACATGGTTATGTTCCCCAATTTTATTTGAATGCCGATACATGGGAAAAAGCAACACTTGTAATGGTTGATACTGATGTAACAGGTATAAATGCCGTACTAACGAAATCCGATACTGCTTTCGGCAGCGGAAAAATAACCGGTTCGGTTCACGCATCGGATGGAACTGCATTAGCAGGTGTTCTAATTACAGCAAAAAGTACTTTCGGATTAACGGTTGGCTGGGCAATTACCGATGGCAGCGGCTCCTACACTATAAATGGTATTGCAAACGGAAATCTCTTGCTCACTGCAAGCATTCCGCAATATTCCAGTCAGCAGCAAAATACCACTTATAATTCAAACAACGGCTCGGGAACAACTGTTGAGAACTTTACAATGAATAAGACGGTAACTTCGGTTCAGACAGAAAAACCGGGAAGCAATTTACCATCCAGATACGTTCTTGAAAATAATTATCCTAATCCGTTTAACCCAAGTACTGTAATACAGTTTGAACTACCTGCATCATCCCGGGTAAAGCTTGATATTTATAATATACTTGGACAAAAAGTGGCAGAACTTGTAAATAGTAAATTAGCAGCCGGGCATTATAGTTACAAATTTAACGCCGCAGATTTAGCTTCAGGCGTTTACTTGTACAGGCTTCAGGCAGGTAATTTTGTATCAACTAAAAAGATGATTCTCTCCAAATAAAAGCCAGCTAAAAAAAAGCCCCGTACCTCCCTGCGGGGCTTTTTTCTCTTCTAATTTTTCAATAAAATGATTTTTTAAATACTTACTATTTTAGAAAAATAATTTCATTAATCTCGGTGTACAATTTCCGGTGAAAACGCAGGCAGACAAACCGCTACATATTCTGCACCGGTTTCAGCCGGGCTGCTGTACTGAACCCATTCCCCTTTCTGTATAAGTACTGCCTGATTTGCTTTAACATCAATGTACCCGTTTTTATGAGTAATACGCAGAGTACCTTTTAATACTAAAGTATATTCGTCGAATTCGGGAGTCTGGCCGGGTTCTACCCAACCTGCAGGACTTTTCATTCTTGCTATACTTACGGCTTCTGTTTTTGAATTAACCCGTCCGAAATATTCTTCAATTATTTTTGGCTTGTTTCCCGCTGCTTCAATAATTGAAGGATTATTAATAATAACCGGCATAACTTTCCTCCATTATTTATATTGTTTTTTATTGTAAACGAATCTGAAATAATTAAGCTTAATATTTTTAAGCAGTTCTTTTACATGTTCAACATCTTCAGGTTTTACATATAGAATTACAGGATCAACACGTTCGATATACATAAACTCCTCGCCTCTCATCAGATATTCAACACCTTCGGAATCAAGAAGGGATTTAATATTAATTACATCCGTCATATCGTGTGTGGAAAGTATTGGGACCAATTCGGTGTTGTCTAACTGTTTGTTGGGAATTTGTTTAGCTTCAACCGATAAACTATCAACAAGATCAACATCGCAATCGGGGCAATGAGTAAAGCCCGGCCTGTACTCTGCTTTGCATTTAGGACAAAACATTTTGCAACCTCATTTATTTTTCAATCTTAATTTATAATATTTTATAATTATATGGCACAAATTAATTTGAAAATTATTTTTTATATCATAATAATTATATTTTTATAAATATTTTTTTAAACTTTATTAAACGGATTACTGATGAGCATTCCTAATGAAAAAAAATTATGGGAAAAACTGAAAATTCCCAAATGCAAAAACTTTAGCGGGTATAAGCCGTGTTTTTCTTACGAAGACTGCCTCGAAAACGGATGCCTACATGAAAACGACCAAACCAAAATGGGTATTAAAATATTAATTATTTCACTTGATGCACTTGGAAATGTTTTGGCAAATACCCCCATACTTTATTCAATAAAAAGAAAGTTCCCGCTAAGCACTATTTATTGGATTACATTGCCGTCAGCGGAAATGATTTTATATAATAATCCTTTTATAGATAAAGTTTTTAAATGGACAGATGAACAACGGATGATATTAAGACAAATTGAATTTGATTACTTAATGAATGCCGATAAATCTGATTATGCGTGCGCTTTTGCCAATGAAGTTAAAGCAAAAAACAAAATGGGATTTCTTTTAAATGAAGACGGCAAAATAATTCCTGCAAATAAAAGCGCAATGTACAGCTACCTGATGGGTAATAACGACAGGCTTAAATTCAGAGAAAACACAAGAACCGGTGTGGATATAATTCACAATGTTTTTGAACTTGAATATAAAAGGGATCCTTATATTTTTAATTTTACTTTAGCTGAAAAAAATTTTATTGAAGGATATAAAGAAGAAATTAAATATGATTTTTCTAAAACCTATGTTGGATTTAATACCGGATGTTCTAATCTTTTTCCAAATAAAAAAATGACTGTTGAACAGCATATAAAATTAATTTCCGAGATGTTAAAAGATGATAATCTTCAAGTTGTGCTTTTAGGAGGTAAAGAAGATACCGAAAGGAATAAATTAATTTTTGAATCTTTTAACAAAACAGACAGAAAAAATATTATAAACACACCGACAACATTAGGAATTAGAAAAGGCGCCTGCTTTATTGATCTTGCCAATGTAGTAATTACCGGCGATTCATTCGGAATGCATCTTGCCATAGCGTTAAATAAATATGTAATTGCATGGTTCGGCTTATCTTGTGCAGCAGAAATCGAATTATATGATAAAGGAGAAAAGCTAATTCCGGAGGGTTTGGAATGTTCACCTTGCTGGAATAAAGTTTGTCCGTATAATCTGGAATGTATTCAAATGATTGATATCGACAAGATATTAATGTTAACAAAAGAATATTCATTTAAAAAGCAAAAAAATAAAAGCGGCATTAGCCGTTAAGGTTAATGCCGCTTATTCTTAGGAGAGAGCTGATTCAGTTATCGTCTTATTCTATGCCCGGAATCTCTTCTTCCGCCACGATTACTATTATTATTTCTGCTTTCCCGCCTCATTTGCGGTACTTGCCTGGAACGATTTTCTTGTCTTATTTGAGGTCTGTAACTTCGAGGCTGAGGACTTCTTTCAATTCTTCTTTGAAAACTTCTATTCTCAATTCTCTTATTATTTCCTTGCGGCCTGCTCCTATTTATTTGAGGCGCTTTATAAACATCTCTTTTTAAATAGTTATCATTTTGCTTTGGCATTACACGCATTCCCGGTTCAGCCCGGTTTGGCATAGTTCTAATATCACCTTGAGGAGCATTACCGCGTGATGTTCTATTCATTGCCCTGCTATCGTAAGCACTTCTATTATTTCCCCGACCTATCAAATTTCTATCACCTATTGTAATTCTAGATAAATTAAGGGATGATGGTCTTGCGCCTCTTTGTATATCCATATTTCTTAAATTGCTGCCGGATATGCTGTTCCGGGAAACAATATATGCTCTAACAGAAGACCTGGTAATATTTCTTCCGTTACCTATATCTCTAAGATTATTTACTCTATCAATAGAGTGTTCAGTAATTCTGGCACCACTTTTTTTTCTGATAAAATCGACATCCACACCTCTGTTTATTACCCTTCCGTTGGAGTACCCGTAGTTTGTCCGGTACTTTGTAATTGAGTACAATCTGTATCTAGTTCTATCCGGTACATAATAATTATAAGCATAAGGGTTGCACATGTACCTGTATCTTAAAAAGTGCCAATGGTAGTAAGGAGTATTAAAAGACATACTAAAGCGGACACCAAAGTTTATAGAGAACGATGCATAAGGAGGCAAAGGAGCCCATCCGATATAATCGTTATCATATCTCCATTGTACCCAGGCAGGCGCCCAAACATCATCGGGAACCCATAACCAGCCGTAGTAATTATCGTAATACCATCGTCCGTAGTGAAAAACTATATAACCGAAAGGATCATCCGAATGCCAGTACCAGCCGTCGTTTGTCCATATCCAGTAACCGTATTTATAGGGGGCCCATCCCGGTTGTAAATTTAAAGGCCTCCAAACAACCAAACCGTTGTCCAATTGTATCCAGGTGCCGTATGGTGCCAATTGTGAATAAAATAATTCTGTTCCACCGTAATTGGTGTAAGGTTGTGTATCATACGGCTGAGCCGAACTTGTTTCATAAGCCAACCCTAAAAATAAAATTATCGATATAATTATTATTCGTTTCATTTTACACCTCGCATTCTTAGCTTTATACAAACAAGCATTATGCCATAAAAATTCCTTTATTTTTAACTATTAGTTAGGTTTTTGGTTTCATTTGATGTACAAAAAAATAAACATAACGAATTGTATAAAATACAGGTTTGTATAATGAATTGAATATATAAATATTTTTTATCAATTTAGGCATAACATTATTTATAAATGGGAAAGGGAGAGAATATCCTTATTCTTTATTATAAGGCAAACAATATGAGATTAAAACTTGCATTAACTATAACTGTGCTTTTTATTCAATTAATTTTTGCACTTTTGTTTTCCGGCGGATGCAGCCCGGATTATATGATTGGACCATACATAAATACGGATATTGTAAAATACGACCCTAACGGCACTTTAAATGTGTTTGCAGATGAAAATTTGAGATTTGCTGTTTTTAATAAAATAATTACTACCCGGCCGGACAGCACTTTAACCGGAAATTATATTGAATATATCTCGGATAAAGATCTGGAAAGAATTAATAGTTTAACTTTAAACGACTTACATATTAAAAATTTACAAGGGATTGGAGCTTTAACTAATTTGACTACGCTGGATATTTCATCAAATTCTTTAAGCGACCTATCAGCCTTGTCCAATAACTTCAAATTAAAAAGTCTTAATGCTAATCAAAATTTAATTTCGGATGTTTCTACATTGGCAAATTTATTTAATTTGAACAGCCTTTCTCTTTTTCAAAATAATATAACTGATATATCCGCACTGCGAAATTTAGGCAACCTTGTAAATTTAAATTTGGGAAATAATCTAATAGAAGATATTTCACCAATAATCAATAATGGGAACTTGCAGAGTATTAATTTTAACATGAATAAAATTAAAAACCTGCCTTCACTTAACGGGCTAAGTTCATTAACTCAGTTAAATGCAGCCGGTAATCAAATTTCATCTATAAGTGATATAAAAAATCTTACAAACCTGCAGAGTGTCTATCTTGACGGTAATCTAATTACTTCCGTATCTTCTATATCTAATTTACCGAATCTTACTTTTTTATCGCTCAGCTCTAATTTTATAACTTTTATTTCCAACATTTCAAATTTAAATAATCTTACACAACTTAATTTATATCAAAACAGGATAACCGATATTTCCTTTATTTCAAATTTACCTAAGTTAAGGTACCTTTGGTTAGGTAATAATAAAATTAGTGATTTTTCGGTTTTGTTAAATTTAAAAAATCTGGAATATATTGATTTAAGATTCAACAATGTTAAAAATATCTCTTTCTTATCAAATTTAACAAGTTTGATTAACCTGGATATTGGAGGGAATAATCTGACTAATATAGATACACTTGCTTCACTTAAGAATCTGGAAACCCTTCAAGTTTCGAACAATCGGCTTACGGACATTTCGGTTATATGCAATTTTAAAAATTTAAAGAACCTAGATGCTGATCATAACAGCATTAAAAATATTGAGCCGGTAAAAACCTTACAAAACTTAAATACGCTGGATTTATCATATAACAAAATTGAAGATCTTACACCGGTAATAGATTGCCCGGGAATGAGGCAAAATTCTTATTTGTGCATAAATAATAATCCATTAAGTGAAGCTGCCAGAAACGGACAGATACCGCTCTTAAAGAAAAGAGGTGTATGGGTAGTTTATTAGTTTATAATTTCAAACTGAATATATTAAACAACTATCTTAAATAACCCCTGCTATCAATTCTCCTATAAAATAACCTATGGCGGCTATACCAAACCCTACTATAAACATGTCAAAACCGCTTCTAAAAATTCCCCTGCCTGTAAAAAAACTCCTCGCTGCGCCAACTCCAAAATGAGTAAGCATTGCAATAACAAAAGCTGTCCATATTGCTGTTTGCCCGCTCAGAAACAGGAATGGAAAAACCGGAATGAATGCACCGACAGCCGTAGCAAGCCCTGTGATCCATCCTTCTTTAAATGGGCTTAAATTCTGAACTCCGATTCCCAGTTCTTCACGAACTTTTTCTTCAAGAGCTTGTTCCGGGTCTTTCATTACTTCTCTAGCAAGAGCATTGGAATCTTCTTTGCTCATACCTTTGGATTCATAAATCAATGCAAGTTCTTCGGTTTCAAGCTCAGGCATTAAAAGAATTTCTTCACTTTCCATTTTTCGTTCGTTATCATAAACTTCCTTTTCGCTTACCGCAGCCAGATAACCGGAAGAACCCATAGAAAGAGAATCCGCAATCAAACCTGATATTCCGGAAATTAAAATTATATGCGGAGCTACGCTTGCACCAATAACTCCTGCTATTAAACCGAAGTTTGCCGTTAGCCCGTCGTTAAAACCGTAAACAATATTTCTTAATAACCCGCCGGATTCCGATTTGTGCCAGGGTTCTTCACTCTGTCCTTTTATGTCCATCAAACTCTCTGCATGCCGGGCGGAATCTTTTGCAAGCCTTAATGCAATATTCTTTGTTGATTCATCTTTACTTGATTTGTAAAGATTTAAATATGAAGTTACTTCAGTCGCTTCTTCTTTTAATAATGCACCGGATAAAATCCATGTTCCGAATTTTTTAGCAGACCACGATAAAATTCTGGCTTGTAATGATGGTTTAACATCCGTAAAGGCTGCATCATTTTTTTGTATTATTTCTTTCCAGGCATTTATGTGTTTGTCTTCAATACCTGCAAGTCTTAAATATATTTCCTTCTTTTTTTCATCTTCAATTAAGCCGGCTAGTACACGGTACAAATAAGCCGCGTCAACTTCTTCGTGAAGATGATGAAACCAGACAGAAACCGTTTTGCTTTTGCTCATAAAATTTCTACCAAATGGTTTATTAAATAATTAAAGTATAAAATCCACACCAAATTCAAGTGAACCGTAACTTAAGTTGCCAAAACCAATTCGCCCTACCAAAGCATACTTAGGAGAAATCCAATAACGTATTCCTCCTTGCGCGCCAAGAAACAAGCCGCCAATTGCCGGTTCGGCAAAGTTTTCTTTCGGCCCGCTCCAAGTTACAGAGCCCGCATCATAAGCCAGAGTTAGGCCAACCCAGGAATCGATTTTATTGTCTCCTGTTGTAAAATGATAATTACCCTGCGCACCAATCAAAACATCGGTATAATTCCACTGACCATCTTTATATTTGCTGCTGTAGCCCCAGTATCTAAAAATTCCGCCAACTCCTATTGACCCTACATTTTCCAGTTGAAGGCTGTACTCGTAATTTATTCCGACTTGTAATGTAGAACCTAAAAATGAAAATCCGATTGTGGGGCCCACATAGTTTCTATTTAATTGATATTGAGAATATTCTTTTGTGCTGTAAAAAAATATTATAACTAAAACAAAAGTTAAAACCATCTTAGCCTTATTAAACATAAAACTACCTTTCAATTAATTTATGCAGACTTGTCTTGTATAACGTCATTACAAACATTTTAATTTTTTAATTCAATTACTGTTATTTTTAGACAAATTATAAAACCATTTTATAATACACTCATAAATCTTTAAAGGTATAACCAATGAATTTTAAAAAATACGCAGTAATCTTTTTTACAATAACTGCGATGTTTGTTTCTCCCTTATTGTTTAGCCAGGTATCTAGAAATAAGCAATCTAATCTTTTAAAACAACAGGATACGATAAAAACCAATTTCTTCCCGGTTTCGGTTTGGTACAGCGGAGGCAAGGCACGCGCACCAATGTTATCGCAAATAACATCAAAGTCAAAAAGTCAATGGCTAAAGGATCTGCAGCAAATAAAATCATTGGGATTTAATACCGTACGGACGTGGGTTGAATGGACACATACCGAGCCGAAAGAAGGAGAGTACAATTTTAAAAATCTTAGAATGCTTTTGGACCTGGCTAATAAAACCGGCTTGAAAATAATTATACAAATGTATATAGATTCCGCTCCGGATTGGGTTGGTAAAAAATATAAAAATGCGCTCTTTACAACTCAAAGCGGTGATAAAATGATTCCTCAATCCGCACCGGGCTACTCGCTGGATAACCCCGGCGTTAGAAAAGCTGTTGCGGATTTATTTAAAAGAACTGCGGAGGTTGCTATTCAATATCCCAATTTTTACGGGTGGGATATATGGAGTGAACCGCATATTATAAATTGGGCCAGCATGGATTGGATTGAACATCCTCAGTTTGGCTTTAATGTATATACACAAGAAAAATTTAGAGAATGGCTTAAAAAAAAGTATAAGACTTTAAGTAACCTGAACAAAGCATGGTATAGAACATTCTTAAGCTGGAAAGATGTTCAAGCACCGCGCTTTAGTACTATTTTAAGTTATACGGATTTTATTGATTGGAGACTTTTTTTATATCATAAAATAGCAGAGGATATGCGATTTAAATACAATGCCGTTAGAAGTGTAGACCACACACATGTTATTACTGCCCATGCTTCCCCACCCTCGCTATGGAGTACTCCTTTAAGCGGTACAGATGCTGCAAATGATTTCCAAAGAGCGAAACAATTAAATTATTACGGATTATCACTTTACCCCAAACATAACGACTCGAGATATAACTGGACAGAGCAGCACATTCAAACAGCACTTGCATTTGAATATAGTGCTAATGCCGAACACGGAGGATTTTATGTGGGTGAATTACAGGCAGGGCAAGGCACAGTAGGTTTAAAAATAGGAGAACCTATTACCGGGAGCGATTTAAGAAACTGGATGTGGTCCTGTGTGGCTGCTGGAGCCAAGGCTATCAATATATATGCTTACTACCCTATGTCTTCCGGATATGAATCGGGCGGATACGGCTTAATTAATTTAAACGGAACAGTAACACCCAGAGCAATCACTGCCGGCGAGATTGCAAAAATTATTAATAAGAACAGTAATTTATTTGTTAATTCTTCGCCGGTTAAACCGGAGGTTGCAATTGTATATAATCCCTTAGCACAAATGGTTGGCGGGCTTAATGCGATAGGCCAGGCAGTTAACAGTGCAAGATTGCATACGGAATCATTAATTGGATATTATAATTTTTTCAGTTCGCACAACATTCCGGCGGGATTTATTTCTCTTAGCGACTTAAAATCTCCCAACATATCCTCGTACAAATTAATTATTATTCCATGTTCAATGCTGTTTACCATGCAGGCGACAAATGAGCTTATGAATTATGCGGCAAACGGCGGGCATGTAATTGGTGAAGCCCGCTTTGCATGGAATGATTCCAAGGGTTATGCCTCTTTAACAATTCCCGGCATGGGATTGAGCAAACTTTTCGGAGTAAGCGAATTAAGAATTAAGAAAGAAAAAGAACCTGCAATGAAAGTAGTTGATGAAGATATTCCGTTAGCCGGAGGTTTAAAAAAAGCCGATCTTTTGAAGGGAGCCTTTTTTGAAGAATCTTTGAAAGTACTGGAAGCGAAAAATAATCCTGCTAAGGTACTAGCCGATTTTGAAGACGGAACTCCGTCAATTACATTTCACAAATACGGAAAAGGCGGAGCAGTTTTTATCGGTACTTTTCTTGGGCTGGCTAATCAATCTTTGCCTGATGCACCCGCATACAACAGCCGCTTTTTGGAGGATGTTATTCATTGGGCAGGAGTTCAGCTGCCTTATTTTGCTTCTGAAGCAGGCAGCGAAGGGGTTCAGGTTAGTCTTCAAAAAGATAAGATAGACGGAAGTTATTTAATGTTCATTATAAATCATAAAGATTCAGTCAAAAAATTCTCAGTCGGTTTAAATCTCAACTCTTTAAATCTAAAATCTTCAAAAGATGTTTCACTAACCGAAATAATAAGTAATAAAAAACTGCAAATAAGGGTTAGAAAAAATGAGGCAATTATTAATTCAGAGCTTCCGCCGAAAAGTGCACAGGTATGGCATATTGAGAATTAAAACTTTTAAATTGAAAAGATCATTACAAATTCGGTTCCATTATCTTTGTTAAGATTTATTTCACCCTTGTGTTGTTCAACCAAAGAATTAACAAGCTGTAGTCCTAGAGAATCGGTTTTTCTAAAATCAATATTATCAGGAAACCCGATTCCGTTATCTTTTATTGAAAGTAAAAATCTGCCTTCGCTTAATATGGATAGTTTAATTGTTAGTTCACATTCACAGCCTGCTTTGTTTTTCCCATCCGGGAATGCATACTTTAAAGAATTTGTTATTAGTTCATTTACAATTAATCCCAGATTTATAGCAAGATCGATACCCATTTCAATTTTATGTATAATCATATTTAATTTTATTTTGCCTACACCGTATTTATATGAGTTTAACAGGTACGAAACCAGTTCATTTAAATATTCTTTAAAGTTTACTTTATTCAATCCTTTGGAAGAATATAATTTTTCGTGAATAAGTGCCATGGACTTTACCCGGTTCTGGCTTTCCTTAAATATCTCGCGGGAAGCTTCGTCTTTTATATATGCAGACTGTAGTCTAAACAAACTTGTAATTACCTGAAGATTGTTTTTCACCCTATGATGAATTTCTTTAAGGAGCATTACCTTTTCATTTAACGACGATTCTATAATTTCCCTTGCATGCTTTCTTTCCGTAATATCCCTGGCAAATGCAAAGTAATATTTCTTATTTTCGAATTCAATTGATTTAAACTCAACCTCCGCAGGTATTTCGTCTCCTGTTTTTTTAGTAAAACGGTGTTCGAGAATTAAGGTATCCATGCTGTTAAGAGATGAAATTATATTATCAAATTTTCCCGGTAAAATATCATTATCAATTAAACTAATTTCTGAGTTTAACAGTTCCTCTTTAGTGTAACCAAGTTTTTGGCAGGCACTTATATTTACATCGGTAATTAATCCTTCACGGTTTATCCATAACATTATGTCTTCCGCATGATCAACGGAAAACCTGGTTAACAAAAGCATTTTTTCTTTTTGTTTAAGTTTACCGTAAAGTAAATTAAATGGGTTTTTTAACCCGGTTACTATAATTGCCTTATAAATAAAATAATAAGAAAAAATTTCGAAGATATGCCCGATTGCGTTAAAACGACCATAAGCAGAAGAATATAAAGTAAAGTTTAATTCGGAAAATATTGCAAATAAAATTGAAATATTTACAAGCTTAAAAATATGTTTTTCAAAACTATCCTTTTTTTTATAAAGCAGAATAATGGAACACAGCATAAAAACAGATATTATATATTCGCTTATTTTTTTGAATTCCGTTAAACCATAGCCATCTATAAAACAAGCAGGGAATATCTTCCAATAAAAAATAGACAACAGAATTACTATTGTAATTGTTGAATAAACCAGAAAGAAATACCTCGTTTTAATTTTAACACCTATTAAAAGCGGTGCTGCCAGTAATGTAATACTTTGAATGTACCTGGATGATATCCACAGTTGTGTTGCAAGGTTTGTTGTATGCCCCGGGAAAACTTCCATTCCCGAATACGAAAGCAGGTGTATTAGTTCAATTCCGGAAATAAATAAAAAAGAAACGCCTATAACAATAAAAAAGATGTTGTCAATAAATCTCCGCAGGTTCCATACCAGCATAAATACGCTGCAGGCTATAATAATGCTAAAGCCTTCCGCAAGACTATGGAATAGCAGGAAATTATACCTGCTTATAAAATATAAACCCGTAATTATTGCAAGCGGCAAAATAAAACGTAATAATATTTTTATATACCCGGGGTAATTTAACAATTCCGAATAACTATCATTATTAAATTCACTATTTCCGTTCATTTATTGCTTCCCGCTTTCATCCGAAAAATGTTGATAGGAATTTACAATTATTTAGATTGCAGTTGTCGTTTTTTATGAATGCTTTGAATCTGTTATTGAAACGTAAATAATTGGAAGTATTGTTTCAATAGCCTGCGAAAATTGAAACTTACTTTTTCATTTAAGAGAGTGAAGGTTCCTTCTACGGTAATTTATAAAAATATTCTTCATTGATTTGAAAAAAAAAGAAGAAAATATTATAAGTACTTTAGAATTTCGTTTCCTTATATTAATTACGTAATTTCGAACAATAATTTGCTCTTTTTTCAGGAGATAACTTAAAGGAGAAATTATGATTTTTAAAAAGAAATTATTCAATAGTTTATCTTTTTGCATCATATTTCTAATTGCAGTAACAGCCCGCCAAACACTAAATGCGCAGGAAAAGAGAGCAAAAAATTTGAACAATAAAGAGGAACCTTCCGAAGTAACAAAAAATATTTACAACCCGTTTTTATTTACCAATAAATTTGAGATCATAATTCCGCAGGAAGAACCCGGCGTTTATAATTTGAACCTTCCCGAAAACAACCCCGGTGAAGCCTGGGGAATGACCCTGGCAGAATTGCGGCAATCTAATTATTTAAATAGTGAGAAGGGAAACTTACGGGTGAATCTTTACTTAAAAAATTTCTTGTACCCGGAAGAAGGAATGATAAAAGAAATAAGAAATATTTTAGGAATAGCGGGAATGTCTGCCGCAGGCTACTTTGCATTTAAACACATTCAAAAGTATGGTTTTATAGAAAGTAAAAAGAAAAAATAAAAATTATTTTAAGCAAAAAACATAAACCGGAGAAGAAGGAATAAAAATGATGTCAGAAGCCGTAGATTAGTGAATCGTAACTTCTGACATGTAAATTTTAATTTCTTTTTAGAGGTGCAATACCGGCCATATCCCCTATTATATTAACAAGATCCTGATCGTGAGGTACAATTATTTTAGTATTTTTTTCAAATGCACTCTGAACGGTTTCCAGTTTTTTAAGAATTTGTGCGTTACCTATAAAATATTTTTCTGCTGCCTCATTTACCAAACGTATTGCTTCGGCTTCTCCTTCTGCCTGCAAAATTCTTGCCTGACGTACACCTTCGGCATTTTTTATTGAAGCGCGTTTCTGTCCGTCTGCGGTTGTTTCTGCGGCAGTAGCAAAATCCACCGCGGCAATTTTTTCATTTTCGGCTTTTACTATTTTATTCATTGTATCCTGAACATCTTTAGGCGGATCGATCTGCTTAAGTTCGGCACGAACTATATCAATGCCCCAGGAGGTTGTTTCCTTTATTAAAGTGCCGTGTAATTGTTCGTTTATTTTTCCTCTTTCACTGTTTGCAGATTTAAGCGTAAGAGTACCTATAATATTTCTTAATGTTGTTCTTGCAAGGTTTACTATCTGGTTATCTACATTAAAAACATTGTACTGAGAGTTTCGAACGCTTTCTTCATCTTCCTTAACACGGTAATAGATTTGCGCATCAACCAAAGCATTAAGATTATCGTTGGTTATTATTTCCTGCGGTTCGGCATCAATCATTCGCTCGGTTACATTTACTTTATACATTTTATCTATAACCGGAATTATCCAGTTAAAACCGGGATGTGCGAACCTGTGGTATTTGCCTAATCTTTCAACCAGACCTCTGTGTGTCGGGCGAACAATTCTAATTCCTGTTAAGAAAACAAAAATAAAAAATACAGCAAGAATAATTATTGTTATTGAACCGGCATCTTCCATGGAAACCTCCTTTTAATTTTTAATATTTTAAATTAGTAAATTTGCATTAACCCTTTTTGCAGTTGGAAATGATGTTATATTAAACTAGTTTATGTAAAAATAAAAAAAATTTATTAAACCTAAGCGGGGTTTAAAATGTTTTATAATTTTTTCGGTAATGCCATGTGGTTCGGATGGATATTCTGGATAGTTATAATAGTTCTAATTGTATGGGCAGTTTCAAACAGTTCCGGCAGGCGAAGATATCATAATGATAATTTCCCTCCCCGGGAAACTCCTCTTGATATCTTGAAAAGAAGATATGCAAAAGGAGAAATTAATAAAGAACAATTCGACCAGATGAAAAAAGATATACAATAAACTGATTCCCAAATAACAACTTAATATTTTGTTATTTGGGAATGCTTTATTAAAACGAAGATAATATATACTTATACTGCGGATCCTTAATTCTATTTAAATAATTTTCCGCTTTGCTGTTATCTCCGCGTAAAACAAATAAATGATACAAATCCGCATTACTTTTATCTAAATCAATATTAACTAAATATTTATCTCTATTTTTAATAACCCTGCTAGGTATAAAAGAATTTAAAAGTTCAATTTCTATACCGGTTACATCATGATCAAAAATAGTTTCCATATTTTTCTCCTTTCATTAAAAATACCTATGCAAAAATTTTACAACGTATCTATAGAATTATTAATATTTACCAGCTAAAGTGGTAGAACTGTATAGTAAGGAGAATTTATCTGAATATTTTCCTGGATTATTAAATTATTAACAAATAGAAATTTAAAAAATCATTAGTTTTAAGCTATTCCAAAATCCGGTTCCGGTGATATATATTACAATAAAAATATTTGAATTAAGTATGCAAAGAACTATGCTTTTTAATAAATTCTGCAAAATTATGGTTCAATTTTTGAGCCTAAAACTTTAAGAAATTGTTTCATCCATTCGGGGTGGGCAGGCCATGCCGGAGCAGTAACTAAATTTCCGTCTGTTACTGCATTATCCGCATTAGGGCTTACCTCGCCATATTCAGCACCGGCTACTATACATTCCGGTCCAACTGCCGGATACGAAATCATGTGTTTTCCTTTTAACATACCGGCTGCAGCCAAAATTTGAGGGCCATGACAAATTGCAGCCACCGGTTTTGTTTCAAAATGTTTGACGATATTTATAACCCGTTTATCCAGTCTTAAATATTCGGGCGCTCTTCCGCCGGGAATAACAAGTGCATCATAATTTTCAGGTTTAACGGAATCAAAGTCTGCATTAAGCTTAAATCTATGCCCTGTTAATTCAACATAAGTTTGATCACCAATAAAATCATGCACGGCAGTTTTAACAGTATCGCCGGCTTTTTTACCCGGGCATACCGCATCTACCTTATGCCCCACCATAGTCAAAATTTGAAACGGAACCATAACTTCATAGTCCTCAACAAAGTCACCGATTATCATAAGAATTTTCTTTACCATCAACACCTCCTTCTTTTGATAATGAATCCGATATTAAGAAATATTTTGTTATCTAATTTTAAGCCTGGAGAATTAAAAATGTATACAGGTGATTTGGTTCTATCTATAGAAGAAATCTTGGTAAGATATTACAAAATTTTTGAGTTTTAATCAATAGTAAAAAAAATATTTTTAATATCTCACTGTGCATTCTCTTTAAACGAAGCAAGCATTTCCATAACGCTATCGGTTACATCTTCTGTTTCCTTTGAGGATTGAAGATGGCCGTTAACAATAAAAGAAAAGACCAAAGGCTCACCGTCTGCAGTTGTAACATAACCGGAAAGAGACCGGACATTAGCTATTGTCCCGGTTTTAGCATGAACGTTTCCCCCGGCTTTTGTACCAATCATTCTTTTAGATAACGTACCGTCAACGCCCGCAATAGGAAGTGCATTGTACCAAATATTTTTATACCGGCTGTTCCACATTCCAGTTAAAATTGCAGCTATTTGGTCCGGGCTTATATAATCATATCTGCTTAATCCTGAGCCATCCATATATCTGTAAGTTCCAGGTTTTATACCGAATTTTTCCAATTCATTCACAACAATTTTTTTACCATTTCTAAACGAGCCTAGACCTGTACTTTTCCAGCCCATAGTTCTTGTTAAAGTTTCCGCATAAAGATTCTGGCTTCTCTTTAACATCATAGTTAGAATATCTTTTAAAAGAGGAGATTTATGATCATCTATAACATTAAAATCGTTGGGTTTATAATTCCAATTTTTCAAAACCCGGCAGTCTTGGGGCACACCTTTTACATTTATACCGCGGCTTTCCAGTACTTCTTTAAGTACGGTTACATAAAAAAGTGTAGGATTGGTTATGGTTGGAGATATCATAAATTCAGGAGAGTTTCTTTTAACAAACCCTGTAAAGATGATATTATTTGTATCGAATTTTCTTGTGTATCTAATTCTTGTCCGCCCTGTATCTGTAACAATCATTTTATTAATTATCTTATAATACTTGCTCGGAAGGTTTGGAATTATTTGGATTGAATCGCAAAGGCTGTCCGGGGGAATAATATTTATATCGACATAATTTTCATTTAACTGCAAAGCACCTACTTGAGCGTAAGACCAGGAATCCAGTCCGTCAAAAGACCAGCCGAATCCAAGTGTATCGTTTCCAAAAGCTTTATCGTCTCCAATGATATTTCCGGTCACCTGCTTAATACCCTTATCTTTAAACATTTGAGCCCATGAAAAAAATACATCTCTCGGGTCCTTATAAAACCGTGAATAAAGAGTAGGATCTCCGTTGCCGAAAACAATCAAATTACCGTCTAAAGTAGAATCCACAATTTTACCGCTGTAACATAAATATGTATCGAATGTAAAATTGGGACCCAGGTACATTAGCGCAGAAGCAGCAGTGGGCAGCTTTTCGTTTGAAGCGGGCATAAACATTTTATTTGCGTTTAGCGAATACCAGGTTCTGCCAGTTCTTAGTGATTTTATTAGTACCCCCCAATGCGCATTTGCAAATAATGAATCATGAAATTCTTTATCTATTCTGTTTTCTAACCGGCCAAAATTTCTTTGCCGGGTTATTTCAGGGCTGGTTCCGCAGCCTTCAATAAAAAATATTAAACCTGTTATTAATATGAATGAAAAGATATACGAACGTAAGTAATTATTTTTCATAATTTCCCGTTTTAGCTTTAATGAATAGTAAATTTAAATTTCCTTGCCTGTTTTTCTTTTATAAACCCGCAAAATTTCCTCCAGCATTTCATTGTTTCTTATGGGGCGAGCAAGAAATTCATCTACCCCTGCATTAAATGCATTAAGTCTGTCTTCAGGAAAAACATGAGCAGATATGCATAGAATAGGAACTTTAAGATATTTCGGCGACTCTCTTAATTCTTTAACAAGCTCCAGCCCGTTTTTGGTTCCGTTTATATAGATGTCCAGAAGAAAAATGTCAAAGTCGTTTTTATTAAGTTCTTCATAAAATGATTCGTCGGAATCGCATGATCTTATGTTAAACTTGTTGCGTAAACAAACCTCAATAAGTTTGCGATTTTCAAAATCATCTTCAACTACAAGCAGATTCGGCTTTGTTGCAGGTTCTGTTTTATTATCCATTGTACTATACCTAAGAATTGTTAATTCATTTAACTTAAAATTTCATAAAGCGGTAATGCAAAAGAAAATGTAGTACCCTGGTTTACTCTGCTGTTAATCCTAACAAAGCCGCCGTTTTTTCCCACATATTCTTTTACAAGAACAAGCCCTAAGCCAGTACCGTATTCTCTTTCCGTACCGGGAGTAGAAAAAATTGCATCCTTATTAATTTTTTCAAGGTCTTCTTTACTAATTCCAACGCCCGTATCTTGTACAATAATTTCGGCAAACTTTTTACCTTCATAAATAATTTTATTGGTTAATATCTTAATATCTCCTCCTTTGTTAGTAAATTTTATTGCGTTGGAAATTACATTCTGCAATATAGAGCTTAACATGTCTTCATCTGTAAATACATCAAGAGTTTTATCTATCTCAGCCATTAAATTAAGCTGTTTTTTTAAGGCATTCCCTTTCAGCAGATTTAACGAATGGTTTATGGCTTGAATAAGTTTTACGCTAACCGGATTAAATTCAAAACGTCCCATCTGAAACCTTGAGTAATGAAGCAGGTTTGTTGTCATACTGTATAAATTTTTTGAAGCTTCATAAATAGCTTTTTGATATTCATGAATTTCGTCATGAGTTAAGCTGTCATACTCTGTGGTTAAAATTTCCGAAAAACCGAGAAGGGAATTAAACGGGCTTCTTAAATCGTGAGAGATTATTGAAATCAATTTATCTTTGGAAGCATTCAACTCACTCAGTTTTTCTATTAGGTTGTTTTTTTCTATTTCAACTCTTCGTCTTTCAATTGCGTGCGAAATAGGAAAGGATAACAACTCCAGTGTTTGTTTGTCTTTATTGCTGTATGCATTGTTATTATTATAATCCTGCACAACCAAAACACCAATAGTATTGTCTTTTATTTTTAACGGTACACCCAGCCATACGCTTGCAGGCGAACCCATTATTTCTATTTCACCTTTATTAACAAGTTCACTGTTCTTTTTTTTATCAATCAAAACGGATTCACCTGTTTTCAATACATATTCTGTTAAACCTCTTCCGAATCTTTTCGGCGGCGCAACCATGTCGATTTTATCTATAAAATATGGAAATGTAATCATTCCGGTTTCTTTATCAAATAAGGCAATATAAAAATTTTGTACCGGCATTATTACGCTTACGGAGTTATGTATGTAAGAAAATAATTCGTTTAAATTTGTTAGAGAATCGGCAGCCTGCAATATATTAAAAATAATTTCCTTAATAGACTTTTCTTTTTGAATAGCGGTAATATCCGTTCCGAAATTTATTATATAAGTTAACTTGTCCTTTTTATCTTTAATAAAGGTACTCTTCCATTCAACTAATATTTTTTCACCTGAGCCGGATAAAATACCGGATATAAAATTTTCAAACCTGGTTGAAGTACCGCTAATGTATTCGTTAAAATATTGTTTAATATGGTTTTTTTCCCCGGGGTGTATAAAAGTTTCAATCCAGTCTTTTCCTTTTAACTCATCCTCTTTACAGCCAAACAAATCTGTAAACTTTTTGTTTACCAGAACAACTTTGCCTTCTGTGTCCAGCAGAACAATATAAATTTGAGGCAGATTTATTATTGAATAAAATTTTGAATTTTCCGTCAAATATTCTTTCAATAATTCTTTCAATAGCTTATCACTCATCTATTCTGTTTTCTCAGTTAAGGGTTTAATACTGCAAAAATAAACTAATTTTATATTTTCAAATATTAAATAAGTAAAAATTTTATCAAAATTAAATAGTAAATTCATATTGAAATTGATTTAATGCGGTTATATTTTAATATCATACAAAATTTAACTATAAAGCTGCAATGAAAAATCA
>JBJKSH010000022.1:0-4829 GCA_046704255.1 Ignavibacteriaceae bacterium
TATACATGGCTATACTTTGCAGCAACCGTAGGTGCCGACCTGGGAGCGTACGCGTATCTTCCGCCTTCAATTGGTCTGGATTCCCTCAAATTACAATTGAGCTGGACAATTTACTCCGGCTCTTTACCGCCCGGTTTAACTTTGGACCTGATAAATGGAGTTATTGAAGGTACACCTTTAACCAGCGATGCCGGACAAACGTATCCACAAACGTATCCATTTAGAATTAAGGCAACAGACCGAACAGGGAGGGTAGGCATTGGACCGCCGGACTCGATAACCGTTTACTCACTACCAACATCGGTACGGCAGTCAAAGCAAATTCCGCTGTCTTTCAGACTGGATCAGAATTATCCTAATCCTTTTAATCCGTCAACAACAATCAAATATCAAATTCCAAAAGCAAGTTATGTAACGTTGAAGGTGTATAATATCCTTGGAAAGGAAATAGCAGTACTGGTAGATAAAGTTCAACAGGCAAGTAATTATAGTATTGAGTATGGTGCAGGGAGTAAGGACAATGAAGCAAAATTATCAAGCGGGGTGTATTTTTATAGACTGACTGCCGTACCTGTGAATGCAGAACATGCAACAAGCTTTAGCGAAGTTAAGAAGCTATTATTCCTGAAATAATGAATTCGGATTTGAATAGTAATTGTGAACTAACCTCACCCCCGGCTACTCTACTTAGTAATGAGAGGGGAGGTGCTATATGAGTGAAGATAAAAAAAAGAACAAACATAGAATTACTTAACTCTATCTAAATAAAAATATTTTAATACTACCAAACTAACCCGGAAGGAATTTAAATGAAAAAATATTTCGTTGTAATTTTATTTTTATATTCAAATATTTTATTACTTGATGCACAAACAAGTAATTCACCTATTGAAGCATCGGGGCAGGGCGGCAACGGATTAATATTCAGCTTTGTAGATAATTCCGGAAAGCCGCTTTCCATTCCCGACTCAATGCTGGTATTGTCTTACATTTTAACCGCTTCCGGCGGCGAACCGATTTCCGGATACACATGGACTTTGTCGAGCGGTTCCACTTTTCCACCCGGGGTTACCGTAGAACCGCTTACAGGGGTTTTGAAAAGTTCCGGAGCTTCTCTTATTGCAGGTAGTTATCAATTTAAAATGACTGTTAGCGACGACGAAGGAAATTCTGCACAGGAAACTTTAAACTTTATTGTACGGCAGGATTCCAACACCGTCGATTTTCTTAACTCCTTATTGTCGGATGTAGACGATACTATTTATGTTGATCCTGTTAATACTTATGATATTGCATACACTGGAATTTATTACTCGGCAAGCGTAGGTGCGGAATTAGGATATAAACCTGCGCCGCTTCATTGGTCAATTTATTCCGGTTCTTTACCTCCGGGTTTGGTATTAGACGCAGCAAGAGGGGTTATCCGGGGCACCCCATTATCCGGTGATGAAAACCAGACGTATACTTTTAGTATTAAAATAACAGATACCTCCGGCCGTGAAGGTATTGGCCCCGATGAACAGATATCCGTATATTCAAATCCTACTTTTATCCGTTCATCTCCAAAGGTACCGCTTTTATTTAAACTTAATCAAAACTATCCCAACCCGTTTAACCCAACAACAACAATTAAATATCAAATTCCGCAAACAAGTTATGTAACACTTAAAGTTTATAACATACTTGGTAATGAAACTGCAGCGCTCGTAGATAAAGTTCAACAGGCAGGTAATTATAGTATTGAGTATGGTGCAGGGAGTAAGGACAATATAGCAGGATTATCAAGCGGGGTGTATTTTTATAAGCTGACTGCAGTACCTGTGAATGCAGGACATGCAACAAGCTTTAGCGAAGTTAAGAAGTTATTGTTCCTGAAATAATATATTCGGGTGTTAATTAACCTCACCACCGGCGGGGCTGACTAAAAAGTAATTTTCTGTTAAAAAATCTGTGGAAATCTGCGTAATCAGCGTCCTATTTTTCAGAAAGATATTACTTGTTAGTCAACCCCGAGAATGAGTAAAGGACAGACTGTTAAAACATTTTTACTATTCTTTACAATCCTTTTCCTGCAGTTAATCGAGTTAAGAAATGTTTATGCTCAAACTTAAATGCAGGGTAATCAAGCAGGTGAATGGACAAAAGATAAAAGTCCTTATGTTATAATGGCTGATGCATTAATTCCGTCACCAAATAAGTTACTATTGATCCGGGTGTGGTTGTAAAATTTAGTTTGGTACTAATCCGGATATCAGAAGAAAATTGATTGCAGAAGGACCTAAAAAAATATTTAAACAATACTTCTTTTAAAAGAAAGGGAAGTTAATAAAGGAGAAGCAAACAAAATTTTGCACGGAGTATTTTATAAACATTGTAAAGAAGAAATAGTTTATTGAGAAGCAGCTCCTAAATAATATAAAGCAATTTGAAATTACTGCTAAGCATAATAAAAATTATATAAGGCAATTTAAAAACCGTGCGAAACAAAATAAAAATACGGTGAAGTATTATAATTTTGAAGCAAAGTATTTTAATGCGTGCGTTAAACACCGTTAAAGAAGCGGGGAGCAGGATGAAAAAGACGCTAAGGTAAATGTAAACAGCGGGGAGTAAAATGAAAACACCGCAAAGTAATTTGCAGGTGATGCAAAATGATTTTTACAAGTTGCGAAGCGAATGAATAATGATGCGAAGCAGGTGAACAACAATGTAAAGTTCGAAATTTTTATAAAAATAAACAATTTAATTGTTGATATAGAGTTAAATAATTTATAACTTGCTTTTATAAAAGGAGAAATTCGAGGTTCACACATATTTTATTTAGCAAAGCTTAAGAAAAATTAAAATTTAAAGATTTTATCTTTCGATATTAGTAACATCAGTTACTTAATTAACAGCGGGAAAAGGTGTTCGGAACTGCCTGAAAGGGAACCTACAAAGTAAAGGCAGAATGCAGGCCCGTATTTTATACAACAAATTATGGAGCTCTAATGACACCTCATGAAGAAGATAAAATGTCGATGTACAAAACACTGCTCGGCATCTTCGACAGGTTCCCGGATATAATAGCCGGGATACCGGAACTTGAAACATCCATCGCGAGTTTTCGCAGTACGGTTTCGTCTATATTACAATACGACGAACAAAGCAAAACCGCCCGCAGCGGTAAATACGAAACGAAACAAAATGCAAAGCACAATTTTATTCAATTGCTGGTGCCGGCAGTTAAGTCCCTGCGTTCCTATGCCAGAAAAAACAAGCTGGAAGATATAATTGAGCTTACAGGCGGAATAACCCAGTCAAAGCTTTTAAGGCTTAATAAAGCAGAATTTGATTCCAGGACGGATATGTTGTATGCTTCACTGGATGCCAACAAAGCAAACCTTGCGGGGTTTAATATTACAGAGGAAAAGGTAAATGCATTAAAGGCAAGTATGGATGTATACGATACAGCGGAAAAAGAACATCTTGCAAGCGGCTCGGAAAGGTCTGCCGCGCATAAAAACCGCGAAGAAGCTTTTGATACTGCCGACGATATTCTTAATGAAGATATTGACGGCATGATGGAACACTTCCGGCAGGAAAACAGCGACTTCTATAATATGTATGTCTCCGGCAGAGTAATTAAGGACATAAGCGGAAGCAAGGCAAAAGAAACCGTACCGGAAGAACCTGCAGACCAGCCGCAGTAATTAAAATATACGGTAAGGGAAACTCAATTTTTTCTATATACCCCTTGTACTATATATTTGAATTTAATCAGGTCCCTGCCTGACCGGTTCTCTCTCCCTGTGAAGACTGTTATCCATCATTCCTTTCACGCAGCCTGCATAACGGCAGGCAGGGGGAGGGAGACCGGGATGGAAAATTTTTAAAGACAGTTTAATAATTTTAGCTGCGTATTAAATCTTGATCTTGCTCCTAATAATAAGCCCGACAAACCCTAAAAGAGGTAAACCGGATCCGAAATGGAAACCGCCCGGCCCGGCGGATAGTGAAAACAGCAGGGTAGCGCTTTGCGTAAAAGTGGGCAACTAATAAGCTAATTCCTGGTATTAATAGTGGTAGAGTAAGAGCAAGATTAAGAATAAGAGTAAGATTAAGAATAAGGGGAAGGCAGAGGTCTAAACCACCAGCGCCGCTGAAGGAACAGAAATGAATGATGAGATTGCAAATAAAAGAGAAGAAGGTTGTTTATAAGTGCGCTTAAAAAATTTATAGTTTGGTATTTAAATTCTAAATAAATAAATTTAATTTGAACTTAATAATAGAATCAATTTCCGGTATTCTTCGGGGATATTCGATAATCTGCAAATAGAGACGCATGTCGTATTTCTAAACCTAAGATTGGACCACTTAGATTTTTAAAACAGCAATCCCGATTTTCATCGGGACTACTGTAAATGTTTTCACAACGGAATAATCCTTATTGTGATTTGTTTTCAGATTATGGATTGAAAAATAAAAAATTTTTCTTCAAATGCAAAAGGAAAAAATTATGAAAAATATTTTAGGTTTGGACCTTGGGACTAATAGTATCGGATGGTCGTTAGTTCAAAATGATTTTGAAAATAAGGAAGGAAAAATTATAGACTTAGGTGGAAGGATTATTCCTTTGTCTCAAGATGTTTTAGGAAAATTTGATGCAGGCCAATCTATTTCAGCAACAGCAGAAAGGACAAAATTTAGAGGAACAAGGAGACTATATCAGCGGGATAATTTGCGTAGAGATAGATTACATAGAGTATTAAATATTTTGGGGTTTCTTCCGATACACTATGCGGAATCAATAGATTTTGAAAATAATTTTGGTCAATTCAAAAAAGGGG
>JBJKSH010000023.1:0-4747 GCA_046704255.1 Ignavibacteriaceae bacterium
GTACAAAATACAAGGATCCCTACAGGCTCTATGGAAGACACAATCCTTGTAGGAGATTTTGTCCTTGTTAACAGATTTATATATGGTTCGGAATCGCCCAAGTACCTTCCGTTTACACAAATAGAAATTCCACACTTCCGGCTGCCTGCTTTAAGAAATCCGCACAGGGGAGATATTGTTGTGTTTGAATTTCCGGGAATGAGGGACAGGGTAAAAGCAAAACAATTAAATGTAAGCTATGTTAAAAGATGCATTGGAACTCCCGGAGATACAATACAGGTTATAAACAATGTTGTTTTTGTAAATCATAAGATGATGCCTCTTCCCTCTCACATAAAATATTTAAGTGAATATGAGCCGCCTAAAGGATATATAAACCCTAGAATCTTTCCTAAGGGTATGCCCTGGAATGAAGATAATTACGGTCCGTTAATCGTTCCTAAAAAAGGCGACACTATTCATCTCGATACAAGCAACGTTGAACAATGGGCAATTACCATTGACAGAGAATACGGCAAAAGAGTTGTAGCTGTTAGAGACGGAGTTGTTACAATTCAGGGCAAGCCCGTTACTTCTTACACATTCAAACAAAACTATTATTTTATGATGGGAGATAACCGGGATGACAGCCTGGACAGCCGCTTCTGGGGCTTTGTCCCAAGGTCTAATGTAGAAGGAGAAGCGTTTATTACATTGTTTTCATGGGACAGAAACATTCCCTTTACGGATCTATTTAGGCTGATCGGCTCTATTAGGCCGGACAGAATATTATTGTTATTGCATTGATTGTTTATTGAATTTTATTTTATTGAGACTTAAGATTTTAAGTCGCATAATACCATAATTGTTTCTATAACCTCATCCTTTATTCCCCTCTCTTTACTAAGGAGATGGTTAGTGGTGAGGTTAAAATATCTCTTTTGTGTATACTTTCTCCAAAACTAATTAGGATAATATGAATATACTAGACATAGAATATGAAAAATATAAATTAAACAACGGGATGGAAGTAATCCTTTATAAGGATGCTACTCTGCCGCTTGTTGCTTCGAATATTTGGTACAAAGTCGGTTCCGCAAACGAGAGAAAAGGAAAGACCGGAATAGCACATCTTTTTGAACACATGATGTTTCAAGGCTCGCAGAATGTTCCTAAAGAAATGCACTTCAAATTTATTCAAGAAGCCGGCGGAACACTTAACGGTTCAACAAGCTTTGATAGGACCAACTATTATGAAAAAGTTCCATCCAACTTTCTGGAATTAATTTTGTGGCTTGAATCCGATAGAATGGGATTTCTTCTTCCTGCTTTAACACAGGAAAAATTGGATAACCAGATTGGAGTTGTAAAAAATGAAAGACTGGAAAGATACGACAATCAGCCATACGGACTTGCGTGGGAAATTCTACTATCCAATTTATTTCTTAACGAGCATCCTTATAGCTGGCCTACAATCGGATCTATAAAGGACATAACAGGGTTTACTATGGAAGATGTTACCGGATTCTTTACAAAATTTTATTCTCCCGCAAATGCTTCTCTTGTAATAGCCGGAGACTTTAAAACAAACAAAACCAAAGAACTTGTCGAAAAATATTTTGGTACTATACCCGGTAATAACCATTCTACTTCCGGTTCTTTTAAGGATTATCTTTTAACTGAAAATAAATTAATTACTCATCCGGATAGTGTTCAATTGGAAAGAATTTATCTTGCATGGCATTCCGATGTAGCATACAGCGAAGATGATTCCGAGCTTGATATTTTATCCGATTTGCTAACAGGCTCAAAAAATTCCAGGCTTTATAAAACGCTTGTTTTCGACAAAGAAATTGCCCAGGATGTCTCCGCATTTCAATACTCCGGTAAGCTTGCAGGTTTCTTTGTAATTGTTGCTACAGCAAAGCCCGGTATTAAATGCGAACAGCTAAAAGATGAAATAATGAAAGAGCTTGATTCATTAAAACTAAAAGGCGTTACGGAAAAGGAGTTGATAAAATCCAAAAACGGAATTAAAGCAAGCTTTATATATTCAATGCAAAATATCGATTCGCTTGCCGATCAGATTAATTCTTATAATTTCTTTTTAAATGAACCAGACTCTTTTAATTACGATTTGAAAAGATATGAGTCCGTTCAAAATGACGGAATAAAAAGAGTAACGGAAAAATATTTAACCAAACCTTATGTAGAACTTCAGGTTGTTCCGAATAAGTAATTAAAGAAAGTTTTTTATGATCAAAATAGATAGAAACACAAAGCCGGAAGCTTCCGAAGAAATTTCTTTTCAGCTTCCGGAAATTGAAAAATTTAAACTGGACAACGAACTAAATGTTTATTTTATAAGGAAAGATAAACTGCCCATGCTGCAGCTTAACCTTGTTGTAAACTCGGGAAGCATTTACGATCCGGAAAATAAAAAAGGTCTTTCCAATTTATTTTCGATGGCCATCGACGAAGGCGCCGGCGATTATGATGCACTTTCTTTAAGCGATGAGTTCTATTCATTGGGTTCCAACTTTAATGTTTACAGCAACCAGGATAATTCTTTCCTTTTATTGCAGACATTAAAAGAAAACTTTGAACGTTCTTTGGAATTATTCGGCACTATTTTAACAAAGCCGCACTTTAACCAAAAAGATTTTGAACGTGAACAAAGAAAAATGATAACACGCCTGCTTCAGCTAAAAGATGAACCGGATGAAATTGCCGATTCGGTATTCGAAAGAATTCTGTTCGGTAACTCAAATCCCTATGCATTTCAAATATACGGTTACCAAAAAGATGTAAATAATATTACTACGGAAGATGTAAAAACCTTTTATTCAAATTATTTGCTCCCCAATAATTCAGCTTTGATCATTGTAGGCAATTCAACACCGGACGAACTAAAAGAAAAATTAAATTTACATTTAAAAGATTGGAAACCGGGAACCGCTCCTTCAAATCCGGCAACAGATGATAAAAAAGATCTCCGGCAAATTTTTATTTACGATAAAAAAGATGCCGTACAGACAGAGATTAGGATTGGTCATAAGTCTTCTAAAAGAAATGAAGATGATTATTTTTCCAAGACAATTCTAAATACAATTCTAGGCGGGCAGTTTACAAGCAGAATAAATTTAAACTTAAGAGAAAACAAAGGCTACACTTACGGTGCTCTCTCAAGGTTTAATTATTTTAAGGACGAATCTTTCTTCGGTGTTTCTACTTCTGTCGGAGTTGAAAATACCGGCAGCGCAGTAAATGAAATTTTTAACGAGCTTAACGGAATTAAAAACGGAGTTCTTGCAAGTGAAGTTGAATTCGCAAAATCATTTTTAATAAGAAAATTTCCTTCAAGTTTTGAGACCTACAAACAAATTGCATCCAACCTTACGGGTATGATAATTTTTTCTTTGCCTGAGGATTACTTTAACACTTACATCGATAACATCAAAAATATTTCACTAGAAGATGTTAATGCCGCATCCAAATACATTCTACCCACCGATTCGTTAGTTGTACTTGCAGGCGATAAAGATAAAATTCTTACCCAGCTAGATACTTCCGGTACTTATGATATTATTGAAGTAAGCATTGAAGGTGAGCAGTTAATAGTGCTTCATTGAAACGATAAGAGACGGATTTATAAACTTATATCCGATTTTAATTAAGCTGAAAATTTCCGGCTTCAGAAGATCAAAATCATCCGCATGAATTAAAATTAATTTTTTATCGCCGGCCCTCGTAGGCCTTACAATTCTGTTTAGCTGCTCAGTTAAAAACGACTTGCTTCCTTCTTCAATTTGAGTAAAAGAATCTGTGCTAAACAAGAAAATTTTTCTTTTTGAAAATTCATTTTCTATAAATGAATAAGCAGCCGAATTATATAAACTTGATTTATTATCGATAATATAAAATATGGCATTAGGAAAAGCTCCGATTATGGAACGAAGCGCAAGTCTCAGCCTGTTCCTGGAAAAATTTTTACCAAGCTGGTAGGTTATATCACTTATTTTATCGTTCAGCAGCACAGCATATTCTTTTCTATTGTTAAGTAGACTGTCTTTTACATTTAACGAATACTTTGAAGGAACAAGCAGTGCGGCAAATGTCTGCGGAAATTCTATTAAAGCATCGGTATTCTTTTTATTCAGCTTATCAAAATTCTCAATTAAAATCCCGATGCTGCCCGCATTTCTAGTAATGCTTGTGTCATAATTTAATTCTGCAGATAATACCGGTTTGCGGCCCGAAGAAATATTGAGTAAAGATTTCCCCCCGGTTACTTCTTCAACACATTTTAATTTTAATTTGGTTTGATTGAATGTTCCGTAAATTTCAGCAAGGACTTCCGGGATCGGAAGGTCTTTAGGTATTTCTACATTGTATTGATAATCTGCACTTCCCTGCTTTTTATCTATTATTGATTTTATCCAGTCCTTCTGCAGTCCGAAATCATTAAGTGCATTAAGAAATTTTACATTAACAGAGTTCGAACTTATGTTCACTAATTTTGTATGAACAGGCTTTTTAACTAATTGATCTGCAAGTACATTTATTACAACTGCAAGTACAGCAAATACAAAAAGTATTTGTATAAGTCTTTTTTTGAAGGTATCAATTTTCATAAGTTACTTATTCTTAAACACCGGTTTTCTTTTTTCAATAAATGCTGCCGTTCCTTCTTTAAAATCTTCCGTGCCGCAGCATAATGCAAAAAGACTTGCTTCGTAATTCTGTCCTTCTTTTTCAGATACTTCAT
>JBJKSH010000024.1:0-2534 GCA_046704255.1 Ignavibacteriaceae bacterium
GCAAACCGCCGCCGGTTAGTTTAGTCCAGTGTTCTCCTCCGTCCTCACTTTTATAAATACCGGAGCTTAAACCTGTCTGGGGCATAAAATAATCCAGCCACGGATGCATTTCCATTTTCCATAATGCGGCATATACAATTTCAGGATTCAAAGGATCGGCTGCAAGATCAATTGCACCCGTACTGTCATCTACAAACAGAACATGCTGCCAGTGTTTACCGCCGTCTTTGGTTAAGTAAACACCGCGTTCATTGTTAGGTTGGAATGCATGGCCCATTGCTGCAACAAGAATGCGGTTGGGATTTTTATTATCAACCAGAATGCGCCCGATGTGCCGTGTATTTTTTAATCCGATGTTCGTCCAAGTTATACCACCGTTTTCGGTTTTATAAACACCGTTGCCTGCAAGCATATCATATCTTAAAGCAACCTGCCCGGTTCCTACATAAATAATTTTAGGATTGGAAGGAGCAATAGCAATTGCACCTACTGAAGATGCTCCTTCATGCTGCATAAGCGGGTGCCAAGTTCTGCCGGCATCGTTTGTTTTCCAAACTCCTCCACCGGCAGCACCGAAATAAAAAGTATTAGGTTTATCCGGTATTCCTACAGCCATAGTAGCCCAACCTGCACGGAAAGGCCCAACAAGCCTCCACTTCATTCCGGTATATTCTTTAACTGGAATTGACTGCGCAAAGTAAATTTTAATAGGAAACAATAAAAGGATAAAAATTAAAAATACTTTGTAAAAGGAATTTTTATAAGTGAGGATTGTCTTTATAAATATTTTTTTTACAAAAGGTGAGTAAATAAAGTCTTCCATTGCAGGTCTCTTTTGTTTATTATTAATAAAATATTTGGAAAAATTATGCTGATTATTTAAAATTCTTTTTCTTCATTAAACATCTGCTATTATAATTTAATATTTTTTTTATAAATAATTGGTGATATTGAATCGTAAAATATTTTAATCATAAGTTATTTAGAATAAAGCAACTTAGAATAAAATTTATTAAATTCGCTAAATTTTAATTTACAAACCCTATGGACAGAAAAAAGCTTATTACAAAGTTTGCACCTCCGGAAAGGTCTAGTGCAGCAGAATTAGAGAGGCAGAGAAAGCTTTTTGCCGGGAAGGATATTCATTCGGCATTACTTAGTGCAACACCGGACTATCTTGTTGTGTTAAACAAGAACAGGCAGATAGTTTATGCTAATGAAGCATTTGTTAACAAATTCGGGAACAAAACCGACGGAAATATTTTTGGCCTAAGAACCGGAGAAGTCTTTAATTGTAGCAGAGCATTTGAAATGCCGGGCGGCTGCGGTACTTCAGAATTCTGCAGAACTTGCGGTGCCGTTAACGCAATACTTTCCAGTTTAAACGGCAACGAGGATGTTCAAGAATGCAGAATATTGATTAACAACCCCAACGAAGCGCTTGATTTAAGAGTGTGGACGAAACCCTTGAAAGTTGATAATGAAAATTTTTCAGTATTTACTTTTACGGATATTAGCGATGAGAAAAGGCGAATAGCTTTGGAAAGAATTTTCTTTCACGATGTTTTGAATACAGCTAGCTCACTTAAAAGCTTCGTAAAATTGATGGATGATTCTCCTGACAACGGTAAACAAGAACTAATTTCCACAGCTTCTGTTTTGGTGGATAAACTTCTGGAAGAAATTCAATTTCAACGTGACCTTGCTTTGGCGGAAACTAACGAACTGGTAATAAACCCTCAAAGCTGCAATACACTTCAACTTATTAATAACATTATTGCTCAATATAAAAACCTTCCGCTTGCCCATGGTAAGGAAATAATAATTGATCCTGAAAGTATAAATAAATCCTTTATATGCGATTCGGTTTTAATCTCCAGAGTTTTAAGCAACATGCTTAAAAATTCACTCGAAGCATCGCAAAAAGGTGAACCCATAAAAATAGGTTCACGTCCTAACGAAGAGACTGTCAGCTTCTATGTGCATAACAAAGCATATATGAATCCTGATGTACAGAACCAGGTCTTCCAGAGATCATTCTCCACAAAAGGGAAAGGACGCGGACTAGGAACTTACAGCATGAAACTTTTAACCGAACATTACTTGAAGGGGAAAATATATTTTACTTCTTCACCCGAAGAAGGGACAACCTTTTTTGTGGAACTACCGTTATATTTGGAAGACTAAATTCATTATATCAACTTTAAAACAAAAACCCCCAAGCAAAATGTTTAATTCTACTTGGGGATTAAACTATAACTACCGCGAAATTTAGTGTCCTCAGGCCTTAGCGGCAATAAATAGCCACCAAGGCTCCAAGACACAAAGAACTTACTCCCAGTGTGTATGGAAAAACTGTTTTCTCGGCTTATCTACTCTTTCATAAGTGTGTGCACCAAAAAAGTCCCGCTGAGCTTGGAGCAGATTAGCAGGCAGTCTTTCACTTCGGTAACTGTCGTAATAAGAAAGTGC
The DNA here is from genome assembly GCA_046704255.1 of Ignavibacteriaceae bacterium. Classification (GTDB taxonomy): domain Bacteria; phylum Bacteroidota; class Ignavibacteria; order Ignavibacteriales; family Ignavibacteriaceae; genus FEN-1297. The sequence continues at coordinate 2,473 of JBJKSH010000024.1, forward strand.
ACTGCTGAATGCCGGTACGGGTACTCCGAATTCAACCGAAGCCGCTACAACTTTTCTCCAGG